>DATARG010000195.1:0-4788 GCA_036264275.1 Candidatus Udaeobacter sp.
ATTTTGCTGGGATCGCCCGACATGCAGGAAGAGCGGGAGAGCGGCTTCCTGTTCCCGAATGACTTCATCATTTTCGATGAAGCGCACACGATCGAGCAGATTGCGTCGAAGCAAATCGGTATCGGCATATCGCAATACGGACTACGATCGACGATCCAGCGCCTCTACAATGCGCGCACGCGCAAAGGACTTTTCACCGTGATGCGCGATGCGGTTGGTGTGCGACTCGCCGCGGAACTGATTGACGACGTTGATAAGTTTTTTTCCGCAGTCGAATCGAAATCGAATTTTCGCAAAGGCCGCGAGTTTCGGGTTCGGGAGGTCGAAGTTGTTCCGGACACGATCACCGCGCGGTTGACCGCGCTTCAGGCGCGAGTAGCCGACGTCGTTAAACGCGCAGACGACGAAATATTGAAAGCGGAGCTGCAAGAGTTCGGCCGACGTATTCGCGATTCGCGAGACGGCATTTCGATTTTCCTGGAGCAAAGCGCGCCGGAACATGTCTACTGGGTCGAGCGCACTGGAAAAACCGAGCGATTTCTGGCGTTAAACGCCGCGCCAATCGATCCCGCGCCAGTGCTACGACGGATGCTGTTTCGCGAGAATTGCTGTTGCGTAATGACCAGCGCAACTTTGGCCGTCGGTCGCCCGGACCTCGCTTATTTCCGCACCCGCATCGGGGCAACCGAAGCCAAACCGTTGCAGCTCGGTAGTCCCTTCGATTTTCAGAAGCAGATGAAAATGTTCGTCGTGCAAAAAATGCCCGATCCCCGGGGCGATGGTTATCACAAAGCCCTCGAATATTGGATCGCACATTTCGTCGAGAAAACTGAAGGCCGGGCGTTTGTCCTTTTCACGAGCTATCGCGACATGCAGCAGGTCTCGGCAGCGATGGAAAAATTCTTTGCGGCCGAGGGTATGAATATTCTCGTTCAGGGTGGGGGAGCGCCGCGCAGCAAGCTCCTTGAACAATTCAAATCAACGCCCCGCAGTGTTCTCTTTGGCACAGACAGTTTTTGGGGCGGGGTCGATGTTCCAGGAGAAGCACTCTCGAACGTGATCATCACACGACTTCCGTTTGCGGTGCCTGATCACCCGCTGATAGAGGCGAAACTGGAACTGATCGAGGAGCGCGGCGGCGATCCGTTCACCGAATATTCATTGCCGGAAGCGATCCTGAAATTGCGACAAGGCGTCGGGCGCTTAATCCGGACCAAGACCGACCTTGGCATTATCGTTATTCTCGATAATCGGATCGTGACCAAACCGTACGGCCGCGCGTTCATGCAAGCGCTGCCGAAATGTCCGGTGGAGATTATTTAACCTGCTCGCGTGAGGTTGTTGGCTGTGGCTATCAAAGCGGCGCAGCAGCGCCGCACTCCAAAACGTGGCGGTGAAACCCGTGGGCTGTTTGTCGCTGGCGTTTTGGAGTGAAGAGCTGAGTGATCAAGGGCGAAGTGTTCACTTGAACATATACAACGATCTGCTGTAGATTGTCTCCATGGAAGGGCAGATCGAGATGCAGGAAATCTTCGCCATCCTGCACAAGTGGGGGATTCATACCCTCGGCCAGCTTGCGGCGCTGGATAAGGAGCAACTGGGGGCACGACTTGGCCCCGAAGCGATCCGCATGTGGGAACGCGCCAACGGACGATCCAATCGACTGCTCAAACTGATTCGGCCGCCGGAATCGTTTCAGGAGAGTTTCGAGTTTGAGCGCGAAATCGAAACAGCCGAGCCGTTGCTTTTCATGCTCCGGCGATTTTTGGAGCAACTCTCCGTGCGTTTGGCAGCAATTTATCTCGTCGCGAAAGAACTGACGCTCCGAATCACGTTCGAGAATAAACAGATTTACGAGCGCATTTTCAAAATTCCGCAGCCGACAAACGATGTCGATCTTCTGTTCCGGATGCTCCAGACCCATCTGGAAAATTTTCGATCTGAGCATCCCATCGTTGCGGTCGCGTTGAGTGCACAACCGATCAAACCTGCCGGGGAACAATTCGGATTATTTGAAACGACACTACGCAACCCGCAGCAATTCTCAGAAACACTCGCACGTTTGACCGCTCTTCTGGGTAGCGATCGGATCGGCACACCAGTTCTGGAAGAGACGCATCGGCCTGATTCATTTCGCATGCAGCCGTTTTCGTGGGCGGCTGCAGTGTCCGCTGTCCCCAGCGGAATAAACCACCAGTCTGGCCACAACTCACATGCGCTGAGGACAGCGCACGCTACAGCAGCTTTGCGCCGTTTTCGGCCGGCGGTCTCTGTATCTGTCGTGCAGGATGTAGTTAAACCGGCGCACGTTACTAGTGCCGCAAGGTCCGGAAAAATAATTGCGCACCGCGGCCCGTATTTGCTTTCGGGAAACTGGTGGGATGAAAAATCTTGGCGGCGCGCCGAGTGGGATCTGGAATTGAAAAATGGTGAACTCGTTCGTGCGCACAAACATGACGGCCTTTGGAAAATCGACGGCGTCTATGATTAAGGGAAATCGTAATTCGAGATTCGTGAATCGTGCCGTAACGCAGCCGCCAATAGCGGCGAAGCCGCGCTTTCCATCGGTCGGCCGATGTAACGATTCAACGATTTAACGATTCACGGATTGCAATGAGCTACTGCGAATTGCATGCATGCAGTGCATTCAGTTTTTTGCGCGGCGGCTCTTTCCCCGAGCAATTAGCCGAGGTCGCAGCGGAACTGGAAATGCCGGCGATCGCGTTGCGCGATCGCAACGGCGTGTACGGTGCGCAACGATTTTCCGTCGCTGCGCGTGAGCACCGCGTTCGGCCCATCATCGGTGCCGAATTGTCGATGGAAGACGGCAGCATTCTGCCAGTACTGGTGGAAAATCGCACCGGCTATAAAAACTTGTGCGGACTGCTGACCCAAGCCCATCTGCGCAGCGAAAAAGGCAAATGCGCAGTACGGTGGGATGAGCTGCCGGAGTTCGCTGAGGGGTTGGTGGCATTTCTGGGGAGCGCACGCTGCCAGCCTGTAGTTTGCGGCAGCTTGCCGCAAACATCTTTTCAGCCCGCGGGTGCAAACACACAGAGCGTACGGCAAGCTGCCGTACGCGACAGGCTGGCAGCCTGTGCTCCCCAGAACACAGAACATCGCACGAAGTTTTTAATCACAGTGTTCGGACGGGAAAACGTTTTTGTAGAAATTCAGCGCCATTTCATTCGCGGCGAAGAACGTCTTAATCGAGAACTGATCGATCTGGCGCGCGCGCATCGATTGCCGCTCATCGCTACAAACGGTGTGCAATATGCCAAGCCATACGGACGCGAAGTCCTGGATGTTTTCACCTGTATTCGCGAACACGCGCATCTGGATGTCGCCGGCAAATTGCTCACGCAGAATGCCGAACGTCATTTGAAAAGCGATCGCGAAATGCGCGCAATTTTCGCAGATTTGCCGGAAGCAATCGAGAACACATCGTTCCTGGCTGAGAGGCTCACATTTTCTCTCGAAAATATCGGATACGAATTTCCCGAATACCCGGTGCCGGTTGGATACAGCATGGATTCATTTTTGCGCACCATCGTCTGGTTCGGGGCGCAACAGCGTTACGCCGCAATCAGCCCGAAAGTGAAACGTCAGATTGAGGAAGAACTCGCACTGATAAGCAAGCTCGGTTTCCCGGGGTATTTCCTGATTGTTTGGGATATCGTCAATTTCTGTCGTGAGCACAACATCATGGTCCAGGGACGCGGCAGCGCGGCCAATAGTGCTGTTTGTTATTGCCTCGGAATCACGCCGGTCGACCCGGTGGAGAATCATCTCGTATTCGAACGATTCCTGAACGAGAGCCGAAAAGGCTGGCCGGATATCGATCTTGATCTTCCCAGCGGCGATCGACGGGAAGCAGTGATCCAGGAAGTTTATCGGCGTTACGGCAAAGACGGCGCAGCCATGACGGCAAACGTGATCACGTATCGTGGGCGCAGTGCAGCGCGTGAGATCGGCAAAGCGCTCAATTTTTCACCGAGCATTATCGACCGCTTTTCGCACCTTTTTGCCAGCGGCGATTTTCCGCACACGATGGAATTGGAAGCGCAGATCGAAGCTGCAGGTCTGCCGAAAGATCATCCACGAATGCCGGCATTCATCCGGCTGTATCGCGCGATTTACGGTTTGCCGCGCCATCTGGGCCAGCATTCCGGTGGCATGATCATATGTCAGAACAAACTTAGCTCGTTCGTGCCGCTGGAAAACGCGTCAATGCCCGGCCGCGTCGTCGCGCAATGGGACAAGGACGATTGCGAAGACCTCGGTATCGTCAAGGTCGACTTGTTAGGCTTGGGAATGATGTCGGTGATGCAGGACGCGTTTGAATTGTGCAGACAACGCGAACGTCCCGACAGGTCGGGACTCGATCTGGCGCACATTCCGAAAGACGACGAAAAGACGTTCGACATCATGCAACGCGCCGACACGATCGGCGTATTTCAAATCGAGAGCCGCGCACAAATGGCCACGTTGCCGCGGATGAAACCGAAATGTTTTTACGACGTCGTGATCGAGGTAGCAATTATTCGGCCCGGACCGATCCAGGGCGACATGGTGCATCCGTATCTGGCGCGGCGCGCTGGCAAAGAGCGAGTGACTTATTTCGACGATAGCCTGAAACCGGTGCTCGATCGCACACTCGGTGTGCCGTTGTTCCAGGAACAAATGCTCAAGATCGCCATGATCATGGCCGATTTTTCCGGTAATGAGGCCGAGGAATTACGGCGCGCGTTGAGCTTTCATCGATCCGAAGAACGGATGCACAAAGTG
>DATARG010000196.1:0-2451 GCA_036264275.1 Candidatus Udaeobacter sp.
CGCCGGTGATTCTGGGGCCAACACCAGTTTCGGAGCACTACGGTTTTGGAAAGGCCGCGAGATGACGCGGGTAGCCGTGCGCGAACTGGCCGCGGTCGCTCCGCTGGAGGAGACTACCGGTGAGCTGTCACAGATCGCCGATATTTGCATTCGTCGCGTGTTCCGGTTTTGGGATGCCGAACTGCGGCAACGTCACGGCTCGCCAAAAGCGGAGTTTGCGATTCTTGGGCTCGGGAAACTGGGCGGATGCGAACTCAATCACAGCTCCGACGTCGACCTTCTCTTTCTCTACAGTGAGGAAGGCCAGCTCGCGCCGCACATTTCATATCATCAATTTTTCAATCGCCTCGGAAACAAGATCCTCGAAGCATTTTCGACGCCGCATCCGGCCGGTTCCCTCTTTCGGGTGGACTTGCGTTTACGGCCCGAAGGCTCGGCAGGGCCTTTGGCCCGGTCTCTCGAGAGCATGGAAAACTATTACGCTGGGTTCGGCGAAACGTGGGAGCGGATTGCACTCATCAAAGCTCGCGGAATCGCTGGCAGCCGCGAGTTGGCTTACGACTTTTTGCGGGGACATCAGCCGTTTATCTATCCGAAGAGTGCAACGCCAGATCTGCTCGAGGAGATTGCGGGCATCAAACACCGCATTGAGCGCGACGTGGTGGGACCGGAAAAGCTGGAGCGCGATGTAAAACTTGGGCGAGGGGGTATTCGCGACATCGAATTCATCGTACAAACGCTGCAGCTTATCCATGGCGCGCGTAATCCGTTTTTGCAGGAACCGAGTATGCTCAAGGCGCTGCGCGCGCTGCGAGAACTAGACTTGCTTCCGCGCGATGAAGTTCTGGCGCTGGACAATGCATATCGATTCCTCCGCCGCGTTGAACATCGTTTGCAGATCGAAGCCGAACAACAAACTCACACTGTTCCGGACAAGCCCGACCCACTAAGCCAGCTCGCGCAAAGCCTTCGCTTCTCGTCAGCGCGCGAGTTCACAGCGGCACTGCACAATCGAATGGGAGCGGTGCGTCCCATATTTCAACGAATTATCTCTGAAGGCCCTGCGGAGCGCGCCAAAGTCACTGTTGAATTTTTCAACGATCCAAAACAAGCAGAGAAAGCCCTCAAAGAACTCGAACGAGGCGCGGGAACCTTTCATGTCGCGACGCGAACTCGCCAAATATTCCAAGGGCTACGTCCGATATTGCTAAATTGGATCCGCAAAGCTTCCGACCCCGATGCGACTCTGAACCAATTCGTTCGATTCGTGGAGAGCTACGGCCTGCGCAGTTTGCTTTTTGAGCTGCTCGTTACGAATCCGAAGTTGCTTGAGCTGATCGCAAAAACCCTCGATGCCAGCCGGTTTGCTGGTGATCTTCTGATTCGCCGACCACAACTATTGGAAGACATCACCAGAGACCCAACCTTTGATGAACCACGATCATTGCCGGAAAACCTGTGTCGGCTCGAGTCGTTAGGCGCAAACGCGAACAATCTCGATCCCGTTCGAGCCTATCGGCAGCGGCAATTATTGCGGATCATTTTGCGCGAGATTGTAGGACTCACGACGCCTGCGACTGTCTCCGCCGAACTCTCTGATTTGGCTGAAGCGTGTCTCGTTTCTACAGCCAGGCTCGTCGGCGATAACCAACTGACGATCATCGCGCTTGGTAAATTTGGCGGGCGCGATATCGGTTACGGCGCCGACTTGGACGTGGTATTCGTGGGCGAGGAAAATCGCGCTGCCCAAAATCTGATCGCCGTCATGGCGCAACCGACCGCTGAGGGAAACATTTGGCCGCTCGATACGAGGCTACGCCCCGAAGGCGAAAACGGCCCGTTGGTTTGCTCACTTCAAACTTATCAGTGGTATTACCATACTCGTGCACAGCTTTGGGAGATGCAGGCGCTCACTCGGGCGCGTGCCATTAATGGTCCGCTAAAAGATGAATTCATTGTACTCGCAAAGGCCGCCTGGCGCCGTGCCTGTCAAGACCGAGAGCTCTTGGTCAAAATCGACAGCATGCTCGAGCGAATTCGGTGCGAGCGAGGCACCGGGTCGGATTTTCTCGATCTAAAGACCGGATCCGGCGGAATTATTGAAGCAGAATTTCTCGTTCAGGCATTGCAGATGCGCGAAAATGTCTGGGAGCCGAACTGGGATCGCACGGTGATTGAATTGCGTGAACGTGGATTGTTCAATGACGCGGAGGCCAAGCAGTTGAGACAGTCCTACCAATTGTTGCGCCGATGCGAATCCGGATTGCGACGTTACGAGAACAAAGCAGTTTCGTCGCTTCCAACCGATCAAGGCGAACAGCAAAAGCTCGCCATTCGTCTCGGCTATTACAGTTTCGAGAATTTTTGCCGCGATTACGTCGATGCTCGCGACGCCGTACACAGACTGTACCAGCGAAAAATTAAAGCGTCGGATTAACCCGGAATGTTCTT
>DATARG010000004.1:0-4774 GCA_036264275.1 Candidatus Udaeobacter sp.
CGAAAAAGGAAAGCTGGACAAGGCCATGGTCGACCGAGCCGCGGCCTTATTCCAAAAAGGGCGCACCTTGCCCGAAGGAGGAAAGTTCCGCGCGCTCGCACAAGTTGGTTTTCACCGATTGCAATACCAGACCGGGCAATACCCGCAATTACTCGCCGATTACAAAAAGGAATTGGAGAAGCTTCCTGAAGCTGCTCAGGCCGAGGTCTTGTTGCTCGCGGCAAACAGCGAGCGACAACTCGGCCACGCAAAGGAAGCCGAGGCCCTGTATCGCCAGATCACCACAAAGTTCCCGGATCGCGAGGAAGCAAAGGACGCCGCTTACCAGCAACTGATCAACGTTTACAACTCCCATCCCTCGACGCTATCCGCGGCGGTGGACCAATTCCTGGCAACAAATCCTACCAACGAACGTGCCGACCAAGCCAAGCTGTTGAAAGCCGAAGCGCTTTACAAACGACAGAATTATACAGAGGCAGCGGCACTATACGGCGAACTGCGCGCATCTGAGCTTTCTCCGCGGCTGCGCGTCGAAGCGGCGTATAAACTTGGGTTGTGTCATGTTCAGACGAAGAACATTCCCGGCGCGATCGAAGCTTTCACCTATTACCTGCAGACGTTTCCAGATGCTCCGCAATTCCCGGCGGCCTTAGCTCAGCGCGCTTTGGCTTACGAGCAGAACAAGAATTACACTGCCGCGCTTACGGATCTAAACATCATCCTTGCTAAATATCCAAAAGCGCACGAGCGCGAGGCAGCGTTGCAGCTGAAGGCTCTGATTCTCGGGCAACAGGACAATACCAAGGGGATGGTCGACACTTTTCGGCAGCTGCTGAAGGAATTCCCGAAGAGTTCTGTCGCAGCACAAGCGCAATACTACATCGGGAAAACCGCGTTCGAAGCGAAGGATTACAAGACGGCGTTGACTGCATTGAACACTGCCCGTCAACTCAACAAGGAGCAGTACTATAATCTCGCTTCCGTTCGGATCATTCTTTGTCAGTTTTATTTGAAAGATCAGTCAGGACTCACCAAAGAGGTGAACAATTTCATGGCTGAATCTCGCGATGGTGAAACCAATGTTCCGCCGGAGGTTTTGGAGTGGCTCGGAATCGAGTATTACAACGAGAAGAATTTTCAGGCCGCGGAAAAATATCTCAGTGCGCTTCGTAAAATCGACACCGCAAGCAAGGTGAAACCCGATTACTTATTTTATCTCGGCGATGCGGCGACGAAGCTGAAAAATGTACCTGAAGCCGAGGAAGCTTTCTCGAAGTATCTGCAGACTGCCAGAGATCCCGCGGGGAAAGCTAAGGTGTTGCTAACCCTCGGTGCAGTTAAGATCAGCGCTCATAAACCTGACGAGGCCCAGAAGATCGCTGAAGAAATCATGACGCTGCAACCCGAAGGCCGCGTAAACGCGGAAGCGCGCCTGCTCGCGGGCGAAGTCCAGTTAGAGCGCGGGAATTTCGATGACGCCGGTAAGGCTTTCAAAGGCGTCGCTCTCCTTTATGACGATCCAGCTATCACTCCGCGCGCGCTGGACAAAGCCGCGGTATCATTTCGACAAGCGGGTAACACCGAGGAAGCAGATCGTCTGTCGCACGAGTTGCGCGAGCGTTATCCGAATTACGCCGGCGGGTAGCGGGTAGTGGGCATTTCCCCAAGACGCCACTACTTCGTGATAACCGCGATGCCCCAGGGGCCATCGCCGACTCTGATGCGACGCAGTTCTTTGCGCGATTTTACATCGACCACCGAGACATCGTTAGATGCGCCGTTAGCGGTGTAGAGTTTTGTCCCGCTGGGATCGAGGGCGATACCCCAGACGCGATTTCCAACGGCAATTGTTGTCGCGATTTGATTAGTCCGGGTATCGATGATCGCTATGGCGTTGCCGCGGCCAGTTGAGACGTATAGCTCTTTACCATCGGGCGAAACAACAGTGCCCATTGGCAGCGAGCCTGTCGGCAGTTGATTTTTTGCGAGCACTTTATGTTCTCGCGCATCGATCACAGCGACGTACCCGCCGTTCTCGCAAGCAGCGTATGCGCGCGAGCCGTCATGTGAAAATGCAACCGACCGCGGCCGACCACCGGTTTCGATGGTTGCGATCACACGTTGTTGATCGGGATCGATGGCGAATACTTCGCCTTTTTGTTCGCAGGTGACGTACACTTCGCCGTTTGCTGGATTGACGCCGACGCCCTCGGGCTCTTCCGAGACTTTTATTCTCCCGCGTGGTTGCCCTGACTCGAGGTCGATTATCGACGCGCTGGCATCGTCTTCATTCGCGATAAAGGCGAATTTTCCGTCCTTGCTGATTGCGAATTGCTCGGGGTCCGATCCGACATGCCAACGATCTGTCAGTTTGCGCGCTATTGGATCGATGACACCGAGACCATCGGCGCGTTTGTCTGTTGGCGCGCGATTTTCATCCAGACCCGGCGCCATTCGCGGCGAACCACTCAACGTAACAAAGAGTCGACGTCCATCGGGAGTCGCGTGAATGCCGCGCGGCCGTTTTCCCACTGGAAAGGTTCCGACGACGCTGTCTGTGGAACCATCAATGATCGTGACATCGCCCGAGCGTTCGTTGCTGACGAACACGGAATAATTCGTCGGTTCAGCGCGTATTGCAGCGGCTAAAAACACCCAAAGGATCAAAGAGATAAGCCGGCCATGCATCAACGTGACGCGTACGTCTCAATGCCCTCCGGCGCAACTGGCCCGACAAAACTTTAACATTGGATGTTGGATGCCGAATGTCGGATGTTTGTTTATGCACGCGCATGACAAGCTTTTCATTCCCGGTCCAGTTGAAGTTTCCGAAAAAACATGGTCGGCGTTTTCGCGTCCACTGATTGGACATCGCAGCGAGGATTTTAGAAATCTTTATCAAGCTATTCATCCAAAACTTCAGACGTTGTTCGGAACAAAGCAGCCAGTGTTGCTTTCTACATCGTCAGCATGGGGCGTCATGGAAGCGTCAATCCGCAATGTGGTCGATCGCGGCGTGCTTTGTTGCATGTGCGGTGCGTTTTCGGATAAATGGTTCGATGTCGCGAAGCGATGCGGCAAAAACGCCGAAGCGCTTCAGGTGGAATGGGGAAAGCATATCGACCCGAAGGATCTCGATAGGCAACTAGCTACCGGGAAATTCGATACCGTCACATTGACCCATAGTGAAACCTCGACCGGCGTGATGAATTCGCTTCCCGAAATCTGCTGTGCCATGGCCAAATATCCCGATGTCGTGCTGATCGTTGATACTGTGTCGTCATTCTCGGCGGTAAAAATCGACATGGATGCGCTCGGGATCGACGTGATGCTCACCGGAGCGCAAAAAGCGCTCGCGCTGCCGCCGGGATTTTCCTTGTTTTCGGTTTCAGAAAAAGCGTTCAAACGAGCCGGCAAAGTTGCGAATCGCGGATTCTATTTCGATTTCGTGGAGTTCAGGAGCGAACAGGCGCAATGGATGACACCTAGTACGCCGAGCATCGGGCACGTTCATGCACTCGAATCCAAGCTTGATGAGATTTTCCAGGAGGGCCTCGAGGCGCGTTACGCTCGCCACGCGCGCACGAATGCGCTCGTGCACGATTGGGTGCGCCGTACGGGATTCGATTTTTTTGCCGAGGAAGGGTTCCGTACGAAGACGCTCACCTGCGTGAAAAACAATAGAGGCATCGACGTACTGGACTTTGCGAAAAGGCTGCGGCAAAAACATCATTTGGTGATTGATCCGGGTTACGGCAAGATCCGTGGCCAAACTTTTCGGCTGTCGAATATGGGGGACGAGACAGAGCAAACGATTTCGCATTTGCTGGCGTGTCTCGACGATACTCTGTAGGGCAAGCTGACAGCTTCCTCTCCAAAAACTCCGTATGCCGGTGATTGAAGCGTCGAAACTAACGAAGATTTACCGTACTTACCGCAAAGAACGCGGCCTCTGGGGTGCGGTGAAAGGTCTCGTGTCGCGGCGCTACGACGAAACGCGAGCGGCCGATCAGGTCACTTTTCAAATCGACGAAGGCGAGTTTGTCGGATTCCTCGGCCCCAACGGCGCCGGGAAAACTACGGTGCTCAAAATGCTCTCCGGTTTGCTGAATCCGAGTTCAGGCGATGCGCGCGTGCTCGGTTTTGTCCCTTGGGAAAGGCGCAACGAAATGAAACGGCAGTTTAGTCTGCTGATGGGACAAAAGAATGCGCTCTGGTGGGATCTCCCAGCGCAGGAATCGCTTGAGCTGAACCGTGCAATTTACGGCATCGACCGTGAGCGGTTTAAGAAGGTAGTGAACGGATTGTCGGAACTTCTGGAGGTGCAGCACAAGATGAACGTGATGGTGCGCGAGCTTTCGTTAGGCGAACGAATGAAAATGGAGCTGATCGCCGCGCTCATTCACGAGCCACGCGTGTTATTTCTTGACGAGCCGACCATCGGTCTGGACGTCGTTAGCCAACAACGGGTTCGCGAATTCTTGCGCATCTACAATGAGAAACATCGGATCGTCACATTGCTGACGAGCCATTACATGCAGGACATCGAAGCGTTGTGTCATCGGGTGTTGGTAATCGATCACGGCAGGATCTTTTTTGACGGACCCCTGGCAGAGATCGTCGACCGTTTCTCGGGCTACAAGGTTCTGAGTCTTACTTTTGAAAAGGAAGGGACACGCGATCTGTCCGCGTTTGGCGAAATCACCGAACAAACGCCCGTCTCGGTGCAACTCAAGGTTCCACGCGCGAAGGTTACCGAAACCTGCCGTCGACT
>DATARG010000017.1:0-4491 GCA_036264275.1 Candidatus Udaeobacter sp.
AAAATCAAGAATACTCGCTACGCACTAAGCACGATGCTGCTCGTCGATCTAATCTGCGTGTGCGCGGCGATCTTCGTCTGCCTGGCATTCTTTGAATTGCAGGGCGGCGCCACTGGCGCGCATTAGCTGCGCTGCGTCAACTGCGTCGCCGCTCAGCGCGCCATGTCACCAAAGTCCAGAGCCAGCTTACCGAGTCTTCTATGGCAAATAAGAGCGCGAGCGGGCCGGGCAATGCCCCGAAATACCACAGCATGGCCATGGTCGGTGCGACGAATGGTCGAGCAATGTTGCAAATACAAAGCCTTCCGCATTAAGGCGTCCACTCACGAAATAGAGCATCCCAAATCCTGAAACCAGCATCCCGATCAAACGCAAAAACCCAGATGCTTGCCGAGTGAGCGGACCGAAATGCATGAGCCTCGCCATGAAATCGGGAAAAAGCAGAAGTAGCCCGCCTTCGAGGAAGATGATCCAGCCATAAATCTCAACTGTTTTTGCAGCCCGACTTTGCTCCGGCGGCGAGAGAAGTCGTTTGAACATTCTCAGATGAAACTACTGCGTTCCGGCCGCAATAGTCGAGCCCCTGGTAGGATTACAACAGGTTTTCCAAGTACATCTTTCGATTAAACGGCGCGAAATCATCCAGTTTCTCGCCGGTGCCGACGAAACGCGTGGGAATTCCGAATTCATCCTGGATCGCCACCACAATGCCGCCTTTGCCGCTGCCATCGAGTTTTGTTACGATCAGGCCAGTGAGTCCAAGGGCGTTATGGAACTCGCGTGCCTGACTTAGCGCGTTACTGCCTGTGCTCGCATCGACAACGAGCAAAGTCTCTTGCGGAGCGTCGGCGTCGAGTTTTCCCAGAGTGCGTCTTATTTTCTGCAGTTCGGCCATCAGATTTGCTTTGGTATGTTGCCGGCCAGCAGTGTCGCACAGCAAAAAGTCAATCTTCTGCTTCGCCGCGGTCTGGTATCCTTCGTAGCAAAGCGCTGCGGGATCTGCACCGTGCTGGCCACGAACGATTTCAACGCCGAGTTTCTTTGACCAGATGTCGAGCTGCTCGATCGCGGCGGCGCGAAATGTGTCTGCGGCCGCGAGCATGACCGAGTGGCGGGGTAGGGACGATGAGCCCGGCCGTTGCTTCGCATCCGTTACGGGACGCCAATCGCCCGTGGACGGCGCAGGTGAACCGCCCCTACCTTGAAGGTAATGCGCGAGTTTTGCGGTCGACGTTGTTTTGCCGGTTCCGTTCACGCCGACAATCAAAATCGCAGCCGGTTTCCCCTTGGCCTGGCGTATTTGGGCCGGGTCCCGCGGCAAAATGCGCGCGATTTCTTCGCGCACTGCTTTGATGACATCGCCGATTCCCAGCAGAGCCCACGCCTCGCGTTCCTGAAGCGTTTTGAGGATGCGCATTGTTATCGGCACACCGAGATCGGCGCGGATCAGCATTTCTTCGAGCTCATCCCAGTCAATCGGTTTGCCGGCGAATTGCTTGGCCAGCGATTCGAGAAACTTCATGTCTGATACCGTGAATCGTGAATCGCGATTCGTGATTCGATGTAACGATGCGACGGATTACGAATCGCGTTTGATTACCGGCTCACGCGCGGGGCGATCCAAGTCTTTTCGGATACGATCGAGAATGCCGTTCACAAATCGGCCTGAATCTGCGCCGCCGTACGACTTCGCCAGTTCGATCGCTTCGTTGATGGAAACCACCGGCGGGATGTCGTCGCGATGGAGCATTTCGTAAATCGCCAGCCGGAGGACGTTGCGATCCACCGCTGAAATCCGGCGAAATTCGTAGTTCTCGCAGTAACGGCGGATGCGCTCGTCGATTTCTGGTAAATGCGCCACCATTCCTTCGATCAGCGGCTGTGCGAATTCGCGTACCCGCGGTTGTGCGGGGCAAAATTCCCAGAACTCATCGATCCTGTCGGGTCCTTCGCCGCGCTGGAGATCACGCCAGAAATGATATTGAACCGCAGCTTCCCGCGCTCTGCGCCGTTTACCCATAACCTACCTTCCACGAACGTCCGACAAAACGTTCGCGATTTCCACCGCTGCGCGTCCTGCTTCGGTTCCGCGGTTGATTTTGTTTTCAAGGCAACGTGCCCGCGCCTGCTCTTCGTCATCAAAACTCAATACCGCGTTGATAACCGGCACGCCGTGTTCGATGGCGAGATGCTGCAGAGCATCAGTGACGGAGCGACTCAGGTTTTGCGCGTGATCGGTTTCGCCTTGCAGAATCACCCCACACGCGATGATCGCGTCGGTCTTATTTTGGATCGCAAGTTCGCGCGCGAGCACTGGAATCTCGAATGAACCAGGCACTCGATGGAGCGAAATCTTGGAATCCGGCGCTAGAGCGCGCAGCTCATCGGTCACGTGCTCGATGAGTCCGTCCACGTATTGCGCATTGAACTGGCTCGCGACGATGTGGAACGTGCGATTGACCTTGGTGATTGGCGGACGAGACGGCGTCGATTTCGACATCGGTTGTTCAGATCTGCAGTCGGCAATCCGCAATCACAGCAAGTGACCGAGCTTCGTCTTTTTTGTTTCGAGATATTTTTCGTTGTGCGGATTGGCTTCGGCGCGGATCGGTACCTGCTCAATCATTTCCAAACCATAGCCCTCGAGGCCGACAACTTTCTTCGGGTTATTGGTGAGGAACCGGAACTGTCGCACGCCCAAATCGAAAAGAATCTGTGCGCCGAGCCCATAATCGCGCAGGTCACTGGCGTAGCCGAGTTTTGCGTTGGCCTCTACGGTGTCGAGACCTTCTTCCTGCAACTTATATGCATGGATTTTTGCCGCTAATCCGATACCGCGGCCCTCTTGCCGCATGTAAACAAGAACACCCTGGCCCTCCTCCTCAATTTGCCGCAGCGCTGCGTGCAATTGATTTCCGCAATCGCACCGGCGTGATCCAAAAACGTCGCCAGTAAGGCATTGGCTATGCACGCGTACGAGAGTCGGTTTGTTCTTATCGATCTGACCTTTCACCAGTGCGAGATGGTGCTGCCCATCGACCTTCGAGCGATATAAATGCAAATCGAAATCGCCGTAGTCGGTCGGCATTTTCACGATTTGCTCCAGCTCCACCAGTTTTTCGCTCTTGCGCCGATAAGCGATCAAACTCTGAATCGTGCAAATACGCAGCCCGTGTTTCTTGCTGAACTCCATCAGCTCCGCGAGACGTGCCATAGTACCGTCGTCATGCAAAATCTCGCACAGCACGCCCGCCGCTTGCAGGCCAGCCATTGTTGCCAAATCCACAGCGGCCTCAGTGTGACCGGCGCGCCGCAGTACGCCGCCGTCTTTTGCGCGTAGCGGAAATATGTGACCCGGTTGATTCAAATCTTCCGGCGCCGATTTCGGATTGGCGATAGCCAGTATTGTCGTGGCCCGATCATAGGCGCTTATGCCTGTCGTCACGCCTCGCGCCGCGTCCACTGAAACGGTGAAGTCTGTGTTATGTTTTTCCCGATTTTGCGCCACCATGCGTTGCAAGCCGAGTTGGTCCGCGCGCTCATTGGAAATAGGGACGCAAATTAAGCCCCGGCCGTGCGTCGCCATAAAATTGACGGCTTCAGGCGTGACTTTTTCTGCCGCCATGACCAGATCGCCTTCGTTCTCGCGATCCGCGTCGTCGGTCACGATCACCATGCGCCCTTTCGCGATGTCGCTCAGAACATCGTCAATCGCGTCGAACTGAAATGTTTCCGTCTCTCGGGAGATCATTGGAGGACAATACCATTACTTCCGGCGGTTTGCTCAGCAACTCTTACTCGCGCTCATGCTCGTGCAAGTGCTTCCAATCGGAATAAGGCAGTTGAACAGGAGTAGCAGCACGAGCATGACCTGATCACCGCGTGCTGGACGCGACAATCGCCTCCGGCCGGTACATGTCACGGTTGCTGCCCTGAAATTCGGCCTTGAGTTTGACGGTAAATCGCGAAAGATCGACAAGGTCCCATCGCGTGAAGTTCCACGACGCGTTAGAAGAACGCAATCCGCTTTCGCGCGGCAAATGTTCAAATCCAATGACGAAATGCACCGCGTTATCGCGGACCTTGTTTGTCGACTTCTTCGGCTCGAAATAAAACGTGCGGAAACTGCTGTCGCGACTGCCGGCGGCGTAAAGCTTCGGGTCCAAATAGAATACGCGTCTTGTCTCCAGATCGGTGATACGCAAATCCGGATACCCTGAACGTTGGATTTTGCCCTCGGCTGTGAGTGGGAAATCGCACTGCAAACCGGCGGTCGCGTTGAGTAATTTTCGAAGGGTTTCTTCGAAATGGCTGCTGACTTCATTGATTCGATCGATGCTTTGAATCTCGCTATTCGGCGCGTTCAATCGCTTCATCGTCTCATCGCCGGCGACGCTGATCGCTTTCGCGATGCGCTGATCGACGGTATTGCTGGGTTCAAACGGCAGCACTTTTCTGGCGGTCGTATCGAAAATCAGTTCGGTGAACGGG
>DATARG010000070.1:0-6973 GCA_036264275.1 Candidatus Udaeobacter sp.
GATAACGGAATCTATGTTCGGGATTCCTGTTCGACGACAGATAATCTTCGTGCGAACTCCTCGGGGAACCCTGCCAACTATCAAACGGCGAGCTTATATTTGTATAAGCAACTAAGCGGAGATACGAACGCAAATTTTCAACCGCCTGCGGGGGCGCGGAGTTACTTTACATTCAAGCCGCAAATGCTCGAAGGACCGCGAGACAGTAATGGAAATCTGACAGGCGTAAGCTACATCAAAGATCCGTTCGCCAGCAGCTACGGTTACTCTACTGCATATGCGAATTATTTGGATGAATTAGCGGGCACTCCACCATGTTATGTCGCTCCCAACCCAGGCGCGACGGTTCGAGGTTATAATCCAACTTTCGACCTCTGGAGCACGGCGGGCCTAACAGCGGACCCTGGGAGCCCTGACACGATAACCCCGCAGTGGATCAAAAATTGGTAGCGGTAGCCTCCGCGGTGGTCCGCTCTTCAGCGCGCTTCGGCGGCCCACAGAGCCATGGCTGCAACTGATTTCCGCACTGAGGGGCATTTGACGCAACCACCCAACAATTTCACGAATGGTTGACACTACCCTTCGATCGTGCGCACGACTACTTCCACGCGGCGATTGGGACTTTGCTCTTCGATTGAGCCGTTCGCTGAAGCGCGGAATTTTGTGGCTCCGAAGCCATGCGTTTGAACCTGCGCAGGATTGATGCCCATTGCCTCGACCAAATAGCGTTTTACGCTGTCGGCCCGCCGCTGGCTCAGCTCAAGATTGTATTCAAATGTGCCGAATGAATCCGTGTACCCCTCAACCGAAAATGTCGCTTTCGAGTTGCGCTGAATGAGCGTGCCGAGCTTTTGCAGTTGACCGATGGCGCTCGATTGCAACACGTCGCTGTCGTATTCGAAAAGCTGATCGTCCGGCAGGCGCAATTTTGTTCCTGAGCCGAGCGGACCCTTTTGCGCCAGCAACTGGTCCAAATCGCTGAACCCCGGTGCGTGTCCTTTGTTGGGACCGGCGCTGTCGCCGGGCAGCTTGCTGGTGAAAGTGTTTGGCCGTTTGATCGCCGTGCTGGTAGCCAGCTCTGTTCCGCTGAGAGCGGGCTGCGGACGGCCGGATACTGAGCTGTTGTTCAACAAAGATTGCTCATGCAGCGAATTTGGATCGCTGGAAAGAGTTTGCGCTGTGGAACGCTCAATCTCGTTGAGGACAGAATTAACGTCCGGCTGGTCCACCTTGGGTTGCTCAGGCAAAACATCGCGCATGTCGTCCGGCAATGCCGTGCTTGCTTGAACGTCCTGCAACAATTTATCGAATGATTTCTTCTCATCCGGCAATTGCACGTCTGTGTTGTCGGGGTTCGGTTTCGCGGCCGAATTGATTTGATCTGTGCTGCTCTTGTCCAGATTCGTATCAAGAACGCGTTTCACCTTGAACGTGGGCGTTTGCTCGTTTGGGGCGAACACCGCCTCAGCAGACGCGAAACGCGTCCTATAAAAATAGGTGCACAGCGCAAAATGTATCGCCAGCGACACAATTAATCCGAGCCAGAGCCAGTTGCGTTCCTTGCTGCCCGTCAGCAAACCTTCGGTCTCGAAACGGTCGACCTCGTCGAAATCGGAAGCCCTCATGCGCTTTGAAACATATCACACTTCAATTCGCGAGCCACGCTCATGTACCTTCTCATGGTCTCATTAACACCGGACTTCACTACGGTGTTGCGCCCCAGGTCTTATGGAGGGCGCTTATGAAATTCCGGGGCTGCTCTTCGTCCGCTCGATGAACGCTCGCGCAGCATGGCGTATTTCCTCCGACACACGCGCTTCGGGCGACACAAATTTTGGGGTGAACCATGGAAACAATCCAATCAAATCGTGCGTGACCAGAATTTGTCCGTCGCAATGCTCGCCCGAACCGATCCCGATGGTTGGGATCCCAATCGCATTAGTGATCTGCTTCGCCACGTCGGCTAGGACAATCTCGAGCACCACGGAAAATGCTCCGGCGTCTTCTACCGCCTGGGCGTCCGCGAGCAATGCTTCGACCTCCGATTGTGTGCGGCCCTTGATTCGGTAGCCGCCTTGCTCGCGCACAGTTTGCGGCAGCATACCGATGTGCGCCATGAACGCTATTCCTGCCCGTGTGATTGCCTCGATCTGCGCAACATGACTCACACCCCCTTCGAGCTTCACCGCCTGCGCGCCAGCATCGATCAATTTCCTGGCAGTCTCCACGGCTTTCGCTGCGGTATCGTACGTGTGAATCGGCATATCCGCGACCAGCAATGCCTGTTGGACCCCGCGCGCGGCGGCGCGAGTGTGATGCAACATTTCGTCTAGTGTTACATCCGTAGTGTCCGGATAACCCAGAACTACCATGCCTACTGAGTCGCCCACTAAGATGATGTCTATGTCACTCTCATCGAGCAAACGCGCGGTGGGATAATCATACGCCGTCAGCGCGGTAATCTTCTCACCACGTTGCTTCATCTGGCGAAAATCCTTCATGGTGGACTCGTCGGAAGATCAGCTGCCCCTTCGATAACGCAAGCTGCGGCGAAAAGCGGTGCGAAAACTCCCCGCACTCGCAAAGCTGACGCGAAATGCGTGTCGTAAAATTCCGCACGAAGTGCTTTGGAGTGCGATGCGTGCTCGCATCACTTTAAAATTGCTGATGTGTCACCAGTTCTCCGCAAATCGAACCAAATCGCCAGACTGTTCAAACTCTGCGAGCAGGTCGCTGATAGTTTTCTCCTCGCCCAATAAAACCAAGTCCGGTCGAATATCAATCAGCGGTCGAAGGACAAACTCTCTTAAATGCAGCCGCGGATGCGGTAGCTGCAATCGTTCGTTGTTAATTCGTTGGTCTCCGCAGTAGAGCAAATCGATATCAATGGTGCGCGAAACGTTGTGTGGATGATCCCGTTTGCGGCCCAATTCTTCCTCGATCTGGATTAGTTGCTCGAGCAAATGAGCGGGATCACCTGCGTACTCAAATTCAACGGCCGCATTCAAGAATTTTGCGGCTCCCGGTTCGCAATCGACCGGTTCGGTCTCATAAACTGCCGAAGAAAGTATCGGGGGTTTTACACTCGCGAGACCAAGAATTGCTCTTCTCGCTGCGCGCAGATTCTCAAGTCGATCGCCAACGTTGGAGCCGAGTGCGACCGCAGTTCTCATCGTTGTAGCCGTAATCGCTGATTGCGGCACTCGAGGTCATCAACCCCGGCCACAGGTTTACAGCCCCAGCACATGCTGCATGGAGTAGAGTCCAGGTCCTTTGTGTACGATCCATTTCGCCGCGCGTATTGCCCCTGACGCAAAAATTCCGCGATTCGCCGCGCGATGTGTCAACTCCAACTGTTCGCCGGGTCCTGTGAAAATCACCGTATGCTCGCCGACAACATCACCTTCCCGAATCGATTGAATCGGTATCTCGCTGCTCCGCATCGCCTTCAATATCTCAGCCAATGTTTTGGCTGTCCCGCTCGGCGCGTCTTTTTTCATTTTGTGATGCGTTTCGACAATCTCAGGATTGAAATCAGAGCCGAGCAATTCAGCAGCTTTTTGCGTTAGCCAAAACAGAACGTTGACTCCCACGCTGAAATTCGATGCCAAAACGATCGGCACCGAGCGCGAAGTCTCCTCGATCGTTTTACGTTGCTGCTGAGAGTGGCCAGTCGTTCCAATGACGAGCGAGTTGCCATTCTGTGAAGCAGCGCGGCAGATCTCATCGATGCTGTCGGCCTGGCTGAAATCGATCGTCACGTCACAATTCTTCATGGCCGGTTCGATTGAATCGCCCAGATCGCATAGCGCGGCGATTTGGATTTCCGAATCGTTTTGCGCAAGTTCGCGAACAGTTTTTCCCATGCGCCCGGCTGCGCCGATAAGCATTACGCGCACGGGAGAATTCTTCATGGTCGTGAGCAGCTATCGTTTCGATTCAAAATCTTCCAATGTCTTGCGAAGGCGCGCCTGGTTCGCTTCGCTCATCTCGCACAGCGGCAAACGCACTTCGGACGACATCGTGCCGCGCCAAGCGAGCGCCGTCTTCACGGGAACCGGGTTAGGCTCGATAAACAAATCTTTAAACAACGGCAGTAGTTTCCTATGCCACTCTTCCGCCGATTTTAATTCGCCGGATTCGCATAGCCGCACGAGACCCCACACTGAAGATGGAAACAAATTCGACGCCACGCTGACGACACCGACAGCTCCAACGGCCATAAAAGGCAGCGTGAGCGAATCGTCGCCGCTCAAAATCGTAAACGCATCGGGCAATCGTCGGCGCAACTCACTAACCCGCTCCACGCTACCGCTTGCCTCTTTGATCGAAACGATGTTGCGGCATTCTTTGGCCAGACGAGTTACGGTTTCCGGCATGATGTCCACGCCGCAACGCCCCGGAATATTGTAGAGCATGATCGGCAGAGACGTGGCGTCGGCGATTGCTTTGAAATGCCGAAAGAGTCCTTCCTGGCTTGGTTTGTTGTAATACGGTGCGACGAGCAGCGCGGCGTCGACTCCGAGTTTCTCGGCCAGTTGCGTGCCGGCGATTGCATGTTCGGTGGAATTTGAACCTGTTCCGGCGAGCACGAGGCAGCGCTTGTTCGCCTTGGCCACTGCAACACGGATCAGTTGTTCCCGTTCTTCGTGGGAGAGCGTTGGTGATTCGCCAGTCGTGCCGATGGCGACGATCCCAGTGATACCTGCTGTGACTTGTGCTTCGATTAGTTGTTCGAATGCAGAAAGGTCAATGCCGCCATTGCGAAATGGCGTCACCAATGCCGTGAACGTGCCGCGAAACATATTTTCTAGGCCACGGATTTACACGGATGAAACACAGATGAGAGAAGAGCCACATTCAAAGTCCGTGAACATCCGTGTTAATCCGTGGCTTGTTCAATCTCGATTGTGCCTTCAAACACGAACTCCGCCGGGCCAGTGAGCGTGACATTACGAAACTGATCGCGATCCCTTTCGAAGCCGACCTGCAATTCATCTCCGCCGCGCGCAAGGACACTGACTGGATCATCGCAGTCCTCGCTGGCGGCGAAGATGAGCGCACTGGCGACTATTCCCGTCCCGCAAGCGAGTGTTTCATCTTCCACACCGCGTTCATAAGTGCGGATGGCGATTCTGTTGGGTCCACGTTTTTCAACGAAGTTCACATTTGTGCCGTTCGGTGAAAACATTTTGTGATAACGAATCGCTGCGCCCTCGCGTCGCACATCGGCTTCACCGAGTTTCTGAACGAGAATCACGACATGTGGAACTCCGCTGTTGATGAAGTGAACCGTCTTATTTTCAGGCGCCATTGGTAAATCGACGTTGAGTCGCAGATCAGTGGGTCCGGTCATTCGAAGCGTCACCAAATCACCTTTCAATTCCGCGGAAATCACGCCAGCCGGTGTTTCAAAGGAGATTTTGTCCTTCTGTCGGCCAACTTTGTTCGCAAACCGCGCGAAGCACCGCGCTCCGTTGCCGCACATTTCCGCTTCTCCGCCATCGGCGTTGAAATAGCGCATTCGAAAGTCCGCGCGGTTTGTTGGCTTTTCGAGTAAAAGGATGCCGTCAGCGCCGATGCCGCGGTGCCGATCACATAATTGCGCGATTTGGTTGCGTTCCAAATCGATGTCGCCTGTCCTGTTATCAAAAAGGATAAAATCGTTCCCAGCGCCATTCATTTTTGTGAAGCGCAACATGCACTTCGTTTAGCACACGTCCGGCGACAACGCGAACACGGTGACTGTTGCTTCGGGCATGCGTTGCGAGATCGCGTTTCGGTGTTTACTTATGCGCCGGTGAACAAGCTCTTCGTATGCATGGTCACATCATTTATCGTTGTTGTGGCGCAATCGTCGTTCGCTGGCGATTACAACGACGTCGTCCTGGAGCAGGTGAAAAAAATGCCCAGCGGTGGTCATTACTCAGTTTCGCATTTTGCAAAGATTCGCCTGCAATCGTCGGCACATTTTGAGTCGGGAAAATTTTTCATCATTCCCGCGGGGCCGAGCTTTTGTTCGGGCGCGACATATTTGGTGTTTATCAGAACGATCGAAGCTTTGCGCGAACGTGGTCAGCTTAGTCTGGATTACGGCGCGCTTGAGCGCCTGATCATTCGCGACCAGAGAGATGGAGAAGGGGTCTGGGGCCGCTGGAACGCAAATGGCCCTGGAACCGCGCGTCTGTTTCACGAGCTGCGACTCGGTCGAAATTTCGACAACATCGATCAAGCAAAGCCTGGCGATTTCATGAAGATTTTCTGGTCACGCGCGGTTGGCAGAAACGAGCACGGACATTCTACGATTTTTCTGGGAACAGAGAATCGGCCGGACGGACAGTACATTCGTTACTGGTCGAGCAATATTCCCTCGGGTTACGGTGAGAAAAGTGTGCCGCGAAGCAAAATCGCGTACGCACTCCTCTCGCGTCTCGAAACACCAGGCAATCTGGAGCGAATCACGAGCGCGCCTTTGGTTGACGCATACCTTGCCTCTCTTCTCCGAAGTCGGTCCAGCATTTCAGAGGCTGGTGCAAAGTGCGGGTACTAGTGTGTCTTCTGCTAAATGCGTCGCCCGGCATAGCATCTCTGGTAGACTCGAAAAAGGTACCAGCGGAATGCGCTTGCCTTTCGAGAGGCTTGTCTCTAAAACGGCCTCATGCTTCTCCAAATCTTAAAACGTCATTGGTGGGTTCCGGTCTTACGGGGTGTCGCTGCAATTATCTTCGGAGTAATCGCATTCACTCATCCCGTCATGGCGGCCGCGACACTTGTGCTGTTCTTTGGCGCCTGGGTCTTGATTGACGGTATTTTTCGCATCGTAGGCGCGATCGGGCATCGTAGCGAGGATTCGGACTGGGGATTCAATCTGATCATCGGAATTCTCGGCGTCATCGTCGGCCTGCTTACTTTCCACACCCCGGGAGTGACTGCGCTGGCATTGGTCATTTACATCGCCGCGTGGGCGTTGATG
>DATARG010000105.1:0-4526 GCA_036264275.1 Candidatus Udaeobacter sp.
AAAAAACTCAATCTTGATCGCTATGGACCGCTTTTGCTAAAGCTACAGCGGTTTAAGCGGGACAAAATTGAGCCAATTTGCAGTCCCAAAATGTACGTAGAACGCACTCCAAAGTGAAGGAGTCCCGCTTCGCGCGGGACACCCACACTAGCAGAGAATGTATGCACGTCAACTCCGATTTTAAAATCCTTGGCAGGGAGAATTTGCGTCACATGGTGCTCGTCCAGTGACACTTATCCCGATCGGAGCACGGATGCGGGTTCTGTAGTTTCGTGTTTGCGCGTACCGGCTATAATAGAACCCTGCTTCGGGATCCGATGGACTACGTAATTCGCCAGCTTACAACCCAGGATGAACCCATTCTCTGGGAGATGTTGTATTACGGCTTGTCTTCCGCTGGAAAAAACGAACCGACATCTCGTGATGTCGTACGCCGCCCGGAGATCGCCCGTTACGTGGAAGGTTGGGGGCGCATTGGCGATACTGGATTCGTTGCGCATGACAAGAAAAATCGGGCTCTGCTCGGCGCAGCCTGGCTCCGATCGCCGACGGACAAATCTGATGCATCACCGGAGCTTGCATTAGCGGTGAAACAGGAGCATCGCAGGCATGGCATCGGTACGGCTCTGCTAACTCAATTGGTCCGCGCGAATCCTGATCACTCGACGATCTCGGTCAGTTTCGTAGCTGGGAAACCGGTGTTGCGTCTTTACGAGCGATTTGGATTCAAAGTCGTTGAACAACGTCCGGACGCTGTGGTGATGCAAAGACCGGTATAAGAATCGCGGAACGCTCGTTTGTTAGGGCGCAAATATCAGTAGTACGAAAACGGCGAAGAGCAGCAAGTGAACGCATCCCTGCAAGACGTTGGTTTTGCGACTCGTAAACGTAACTACACTAACCGCCAGAGTTAACAGGAGCAGAGGCAGGTTGCCGCCTTGTAAACCAAGAGCAACCGGTCGTTTCGTCACCAACCCGATTATCAGCACTGCAGGAATCGTCAGCCCGATCGTGGCGAGCACTGAGCCGAACAAAATGTTTATCGAACGCTGCAGTTGGTTGTGAATACTGGCGGTGATTCCGCCCAGCGCTTCAGGCGAGAGCACCAGGGCAGCAATGATCGCGCCGCCGAATGCCTGGGGCATGTGAAATTGCTCGATGCTGTTGTCCAGGGGAATGGCGAATTTCTCTGCAAGGAAAATAACGACACCCAAGTACAAAATCAGCATCAGCGCATGAAAACCTGTGGAGCGCACACGAGCTAGATTATGCTGCGAATGCTTGGAGGCGCTTTCTTTTATATCCAGGAAGTAGCCACGGTGTCGAAGCGTCTGGATGAGCAGAAAAGTTGCGTAAAGCAACAGCGACATCGACGCGAAAAAGATTTCTTGTTCGGTGGAGAAGGTGGGTCCGCTCGTGGAGGTGGTAAAATTTGGCAATACCAGACCGAGCACAGCCAAGGCCATGATCACATTGATGTAGGCATTGACGCCCTGGATGTTGTAGTGCTGTTCGCGATATCGCAGTCCGCCAAGCACAAGAGATAGACCCACAAGACCGTTGAGCGCGATCATAATCACGGCAAAGATTGCATCGCGTCCAAGCGTCGGATTATTCGCGCCGTGTAACATCGCCGTAGAAATCATCACTACCTCGATGCTGATCGCGGAGAGCGTAAGGATCAAAGTTCCATAGGGCTCGCCAAGTTTGACCGCAAGACAATCGGCATGACGCACTACGCGCATGGCCGACCAAAGGATCACGGCAAAAAGCAATGCAAAGGTGCCGAGCAGGGGCAGGACACGCGTAGTGAATTCGTCCAAACGGCTTCCGATAGCGAAAAAGATTGCGGCCGTTCCAAAGCCGATGAGCAACGGAAATTCAGCGCGGACGGCGCTTCCAGATTGCTGCGTGTTCTTCGGCTCCCGAATTGCATCCGCTTTTGCAGACATGCGCGGGAGCATATCGGTTGGGCGAGAGCGATGCAATCAGCCGATGCATCGTACCCGAGCAACGAACAGGGGCGCACCTGCAAATTGGGCGATTATCTACCCACCGGCGATTGCTCCGATGATTAGGAATGGTTCCGCCCCAATGGCAATTGCTTCAGGCAGCGGCGCATCTGGCGATTCATGAGACAAATCCTCGCTGCACGCAAAAAAGCGTACCATTGGTCGGCGAACCTGGGTCACATGATCACGTATCGTCCCGCGCAGCATCGGATATCTCGCCTCAACAGCATCGAGCAGCGATCGCTGAGTGAGTGTTCCGTTGAGCTCAAGTCCTACTTCACCGTCAATGTGCGCCAATGTACGTAGATTAGGCGGAAGAATAACGCGTATCATGGCAGTGTTTGGACTTCCACCGATAGCACTGCAGGCAGATCGCGCACGATCGGTTTCCATTTATCGCCTGCATCCGGCGAGGCGTAAACCTGGCCGCCAGTGGTTCCAAAGTAAACACCACAAGGATCGAGCGAATCGATCGACATCGCGTCGCGTAACACGTTCACATAACAGTTCCGTTGCGGTAGACCTCTCGTTAGGGCCTCCCAATCGTTGCCACCCGTCCGGCTGCGATAAACGCGTAATCTTCCACTTGGCGGGTAATGCTCTGAATCGCTCTTGATTGGTACGACATAAATCGTTTCAGGCTCATGCGCATGAACGTCGATCGGAAAACCGAAGTCGCTCGGCAAATTGTCGCTCACCTCATGCCATGAGCCGCCAGCATCATCGCTGCGCATCACGTCCCAGTGCTTTTGCATGAACAATGTATCCGGGCGAGATGGATGCATCGCGATACGATGTACGCAATGACCGACCTCCGCGTTCGGGTCCGGAATGTATTGCGAGTGCAGCCCACGATTAATCGGCTTCCACGTTTTCCCCCCGTCGTCCGTTCGAAATGCGCCGGCTGCCGAGATTGCGATGTAAATCCGCTTTGGATCTTTGCGATCGAGGAGGATTGTGTGTAAACACATTCCGCCCGCGCCCGGTTGCCATTTTGGTCCCGTATCACTGCCGCGTAGTCCAGCCAGTTCGTGCCACGATTTACCGCCGTCTTTCGATTCGAAAATCGCAGCATCTTCGACGCCGGCGTAAACGTGATCCGGATCGTGGAGCGATGGTTCCAGGTGCCACACGCGTTTGAACTCCCATGGATGCTGCGTGCCGTCATACCACTGATGCGTGGTGATCGGCTTACCCGTCTGAGCCGATGTGTCGTAAACGAATTTGTTGCTTTCGGCTTTTAGCATTCCGTCGGAGCTTTTCAATTCCTCGCGGCTGCTGCCGGGCGTGCTCCAAGTTTTGCCGCCATCATCTGAGCGCTGGATGATTTGTCCAAACCAGGCACTCGTCTGCGACGCGTAGATCCGGTCGGGATTCACCGGGGAGCCCTTCAGGTGATAAATTTCCCAGCCCGCAAAATGCGGTCCGCTGACTTTCCATCGTCTGCGCGTGCCGTCGGACGTGAGAATGAACGCGCCTTTTCTTGTGCCTACCAAAACTCTGACTGTGCTCATGATTTTCTCTTCTTGTTTGCTCGGTCGTGGTTCTCTTCGATTCGCGTTTTGACCAGTTTCCTCACCAATGCGACCGGCAACGGTTTGTCCGGAGAGAAGCGAATCGTCCCTTTGCTGGTTAAAAAATTCCTAAGCTCGTTCCGAAAGTTTTGCAACGTCGTGACGCTGCCTGGATACAACGCGCAATGATTAGCCCACGCGCCAAAGAACACCAGTAGATGCCGGTTGAGGCGAAACGCGGGAATTCCGTAACTGATGCATTCCTCGGCACTCGGCGCGGCGGTCTGAATGGTCTGGCGGAGCTTCTGAAGTGTCTTGCGGTGGCCAGGTTTCAAATTCGCGAGATACTCGTCAATCGTTTTGGGCTTTTTCTTTGCCGAATCCATTATCGCCGCAAAAGAATTATTTCCCGTCGTAAGCAGCTTTCAGTTTCGCGACGTCGATCTTTGTCATTTGAAGCATCGCGTGCATGACGCGCGCGGCTTTCGCCGCGTCCTTGTCATGCAACATATCAATCAGAACGGTTGGAGTGATCTGCCAGGACAAGCCGAATTTGTCCTTGAGCCAGCCGCACGCGGATTCCTGTCCGCCACCGGTGATAAGTTTCTCCCAATAATAGTCCACTTCTTTCTGACTTTCGCAGTTCACGACGAACGAGACCGATTCGTTGAACTGGAACTGCGGACCGCCGTTCAAAGCGACAAATTCTTGGCCGTCGATCTCAAATTCAATTGTCAGCACCGATCCTGCCGTCTGGCCACTTTCCGAGACTTTGGCTACTTCATCACTGTAGCGCAGGATTCTACCGATCTTCGAGTTTTTGAAGATCGACTTGTAAAACTTTACGGCGTCCTCGGCTTCACCGCTGAACCACAGGAATGGAGTAATTTTTTGCATATTCTTTTTCGCTTTGTTCATGTTTTCAACAAACGAACGGAAACGGTTGGGACAAGAATTTTTAATAAAGAGACGAACTAACCAATGACTGTGAATCGCGCAT
>DATARG010000113.1:0-1578 GCA_036264275.1 Candidatus Udaeobacter sp.
GCAGTCATACTCGCCCTCATTCCGTCTAAATTCGACGATTCAAAGGGACTTGCCGCTACACCCGATTCGGATTCACTCCGGGTTGCGGATGTTTGTGCGAGGCATTTTCTCTTGAAGCATGGTTTCGCACAACGGACGGTCTTAGCCTGAACCATCAGCCTTGATGAACCTCTGGATCGGTACCTCTGGATTTCAGTACTCGGAATGGAAGGGGAACTTTTATCCCGAAGATTTGCCCACGGCGAAGATGCTGCCGTTTTATGCTGGGCGGTTTTCGACGACAGAAATCAATTACACGTTTCACCGTATCCCCGCCCAGAAGACGATCCAAAACTGGAAAGCGCAAACGCCGGAGAAATTTCGCTTTGCCCTAAAAGCGCCACAGAAAATTACACACTGGTCAAAATTGCGCGATTGCGCGAACACACTCGAGTACTTCTGCAAAGTTGTCACGGATCTCGACAACCGACTCGGGCCAGTGCTGTTTCAATTGCCGCCAACGTTCAAAAAAGACATGGACGTATTGTGCGCGTTCCTGCGCGAGCTTCCCTCGATCCGCGCCGCCTTTGAGTTTCGTAACGAATCCTGGTTCGATGATGAAATTTTTGATCTACTCCGCTCGCGTAATATCGCGCTCTGCATTGCCGATACCGACACAATTGCGACGCCGAAGAAAATTACGGCCGATTACGGATACCTTCGACTCCGCCGTGAGGACTACACCCAGGAAGACGTGAAACGTTGGTCCGATTTTGTGCGCGAACAGAACGCAAAGTGGGCTGACGCTTTCATCTATTTCAAACACGAAGAAAGCGGCATTGGTCCGAAACTGGCCGGGCAAATGATGGAATTGCTCGAATGATCCTTTTCTAACGCCCGATCAGAATAAAAATTCCAGCTAGCAGCGCCAACACGCCACTGATGATGCCGATGCCAAGACCAGTGAGCGTGACAATCCCAACCACTATGAGATAAATCGCTAGCAGAAGCATGCCGATGTTTTTAGTAATCATGTCGCCAGTATTTGGAATGTTCTCATCGCGTTGCAATCCAAAACTTGTTGTGAAGGTGAGTGTCACAGGACCGGCCTAGAGTGTCTTGAGATACTCGATCAGGTCGCGCTTTTCCGCTGTGGAGAGTTTTGATCCATAATCGTGACCCGAGTTCGAGTTGCCGCTTGCCGTCGCGTCGAAGACGTAGACGCCATCATCTGTGTAGCCCATCACGTCTTCATTTAGGGTTTCATAATCCGCACGTTTCTGCGTGATTTCTGATCGGTTGGCCAGCCAATAATTGATGCGCTGCATCGCAACGCGATTGGCTCGAGGAGCGGCGTTGATTGTAGCGGTGCTTGTGCCAAGCACCGATGTAGAGAATTAATAGACAGCCGCCGCGGCGGACGCCGATACAATGAGTTCAATAGCAGAAAATCTCGAACGCGTCCGGGAACGAATTGCGAGTGCGGCGGCGAAATCGGGGCGGTCGGCTGATGACGTTGAGCTGGTCGCTATCACCAAGACGCATCCGGCTGAGAAAGTGCGCGACGCGATCGAAGCCGGGCAAATTCTGTTTGGTGAA
>DATARG010000190.1:0-18066 GCA_036264275.1 Candidatus Udaeobacter sp.
AAAAAGTGGTGAAGCGGTGGTCCTTTCGAAGGAGCATATTGATGTCGCAGCGCCAACTACAGAAACGTCGCGCACTCAGTCTGCGTCTAGCGAGCCTGAAATCCGACCTATGGCGGATGATGAGATCGCGGTTGCGGGGTACGTGATGAAACCGGAGCTGCGCGGCACGAGTCGCGACCCGCGCGCGTTAAAAGAGGAGCAACGGCTCGTCAAAGTGCGAATACTGGACAACGGCCGCACCATTCAAGTCCTAGCCGATCAAGCGCAATGGGAGAAATTGCGAGAGAACGATCGAGTCAAAATCAGGTACCGTGCAGGCAAGTACACAGGCAGCGTTTGGACCGCGGAGATTGAGTAGAATTTGAACTCACGTACAACCGCCGGTCCCAGCGGTTAAAACTTAGAATTTCACCACCGACGTAGAGCAGCTAGTCGGGCGAGTTCGGCGCGGCTGCGAACATGCAGCTTTTTCATCGCGGCGGCTCTGTGCTTCTCCACGGCAGGAATCGTGAACTCTAAGTCGTCAGCAATTTCCGCGTTGGTATGGCCTTCAGCGATCCGTTTTACAACTGTCAATTCGTCTGCACTTAACTTTTCGATACCGATTTGCTCTTGTTTGCCTGCGGAGGAACAGGGTGAAGCCATCTTATCAAAGTACGTACCGCCTGCGGCGACGGTGCGGATAGCCTCCATTAGTTTTTCGGTCTCGCCGGTCTTTAACACATAGCCGCTTGCACCTGCGGCGATCATTTCCTCTACATATGTTGCTTCTTCATACAATGTCAGCCCGATCACTTTCACCGACGGCTGAAGTTGTTTGAGCAGGTAAGTACTCTCCATTCCATTCATTTCGGGCATTGAGCCATCCATTAACACAACGTCGGCCTTGATGCGTGGAAGCAGGTCGACCGCGTTGCGGCCGCCCTCAGCTTCCGCGACGACGGCCAGGTCGGAGGTGGAATTGATAACTCTTCGCAACGCTTCCCGCATACCGGCATGGTCGTCGACTAACATCACGCGAATCTTCGCTTCACTTTGAGTTTTCTTCTTTTTCATGTGCTGCGAATTGGAATGTGTACGATCAGCGTGGTACCACACTCGGCAGCGGACTCCAGCTTAAGGCTGCCGCCGACGACGCCGAGACGTTCTTGAATTCCGAGCAACCCCAAGCGGCCGCTACCGTTTCCCGATGATGATACTACGCGAGCATCGAACCCCCGACCGTCATCTTCGATAATTGCGTGCACATGGTCTGCAGTGCGGCGGAGGACAAGAGCCACGCGCGTTGCGCCAGAATGTTTTGCAACGTTGTTCAACGCTTCCTGAATGATCCGGTAAAGAGTCGTTTCGATCTCGGAGGAGATGCCGGCGGGCTCGTATTGTCCCGCCTCGAGATCCACAACTATGCGGCGGCGTTTTGACCAGGTTTCCACCAAGTTGCGAATTGCTTTCACAAGACCGAGGTCATCGAGCGCAGCTGGACGTAATTCAACCGCCACACGGTGGAGATCCCGCGCCGTTTGCGTAGCCAGCTCCTGGAGCGGTTGCACCTGGCGACGCAATTTTGAAGAGCGCACGTTGTCATCGAGCAATGATTTGAGTCCGAGATTAAGCGCAGTCAGATTCTGTCCCATCTGATCGTGCAACTCGCGAGCGATGCGTCGCCGCTCCTCCTCTTGCGCGGAAAGCAACTGGCGGCGCATGGCTTCGCGTTCGGCCATTTCATGCCGAAGTTGTTCGTTAGACTCGGCTAGTTTCGCAGTCCGTGACTCGACGAGACTTTCAAGCTGTTTGGCTCGATCCGCCAATTGCTCATGTGTCTCACGTAGTTCATGCTCCGTGCGACGTTGCTCTTCCAGAAAATTTCGCACCTGATATTGTCGCCGGCGTGAATTTAACGCTACCTCGAGAGAACGTATCAGTGTCGTACTGCCTAGAGGTCGCTCTAATAAAGTCACACTTCCCGCCGCTTCGACGGCTACTTTCAGTAGCCGAGCCAATCGAGATTCACCGCCGGTGGTGAGAATAATGAGTGGCAACTCAGACCAGGATGGCTGCGCGGCCAATATCTTGAGCAGCTCCGATGAGCTGGCCGGTTCGAGAGCCTCCTCAGTAAACACGAGTGCACCTGCACCGGACTCTATTTGCGAGCAGCAGTCTGCCAGTGAACCACAAACTTCTGCTTGGAATCCGTGCCGGCTGAACAACTCAGCGATCGCGTGAGCGTCTCCCCCCACCGGCGCCGTAACGAAAACGCGCTCTTCCGAATTATTTTTTTGCATCAGAGGCCGACATCATTTCCCCCCGCGTTCGCCTGCGATGTCGCGAAAGACAGGGACACCTGTCAGAACGCCTTGAAATTCTCTCAAAGGCTGACCGACGCTTATGCCTTTGCCATCCTCGAGCTTGAATTCACGAATAGTTCTCTCGTGGCGGCCGCTTCTTTTTTTAATCACGGCAACCGACTGCCTCACCTCGCCGGCGGCTTCAAAGAATCGGAGACTTACCACAGTATCGGACAAATAGCTGAGATCTACCGGCGCCTCTGCCGCGGCGAGGAGCCCGTGCTGCGTCAGGATAAGAATGGTCAGGACGCCTTTAAAATTAAGATAAATGACAAGCTCGTGCAGTTGATTGATGAGATATCTTTCGCCCGGCATGGCATTGAGATAACCATTGAGAGTGTCGATCACGAGCAGTTTGCAGCCGGCATCCACCGCTTCGCGAATACGAGAGGCAAATTCGCCAGGCGAAATCTCTGCCGGGTCCACTTGTTGTGCGGTGAGGGCGCCACTTTCAATGTGCTTTTCTAAATTGAATCCCAACGCCTTGGCGCGCGAGAGCATGATCGCGCGTGTCTCATCAAAGCCGAAGAGTATCCCGCGATCACCCATTGACGCCATTTGACAGGCATACTGCAACGCGAGGGTGGATTTGCCCGTGCCGGCGGGGCCGAGAATTAGTGTGGTGGTGCCGCAATCCAAACCGCCTCCCAACAAATCGTCCAACTGTTTGATACCGCTCGAAATGGGCTTGTGCCGAATTCTTCCGGAGTGCTCCGCCGCAACAAGACGAGGAAACACGCGCAGCCCGCCGGTCTCGATAGTGTAATCGTGGTAGCCTTCTCGAAATTTAACTCCTCTGAGCTTCAGAACGCGCAGACGGCGTCGGGATTTACCGTAGTCCGGAGAAAGCTGCTCCATCTCGATCACCCCGTGGCTAAGGCTCAGCACATGTGGATCAGTGCCGATCATCCCCCGGTCCATTTTGTCGTCCAGCAACAATACCGTGCTCTTATACTGCGCGAAGTGTCGCTTCAAATTGAGCAATTCGCGTCGGTAGCGTAATGCCGTCTCGGACATCAATCGAAATTCAGATAGTGAGTCGAATACGATCCGTGCCGGGCGCGTTTTGCTCGCTTCGTCTACCAGCAGTTTGCTGACGCGGCTCAACTCGACTTCCGACGGATGAAAAACTGTCGTCTGCGCTTCCGGACGCAGGAATTGCTCGATAGCGGATAATTCCAGTAGTGGAATGCTTTCCAGCGACCACCCGTGTGAGCGCGTTACTTTCAACAATTCTTCGCGCGTTTCCGAAAGCGTGACGTAAAAAACCGGTTCTCCGCAGCGGACACCTTCCAACAAGAATTGCAAAGCCAGAGTCGTTTTGCCGGAACCGGGATCGCCTTGGATTAGATAAAAACAATCGCGCGGCAAACCGCCTTTCAGGATGTCATCCAATCCCTCGATCCCGCTGGAGCAGTATTCGTTATTCAAGACTGCCGAGGCTTTTGCCTTAGATCCGTGTTTTTTCATGTTCAGCTCAAGGGCTGCCCGCCTTAAGTCCGCGGACAAGCATTCAGGAATTTTGGCGTGAATTTAATCGGCTCGAATCACGTGGATTCCAGAGTCTTGTTTGCCCTAAATTAAATGCGCGCAAAACCACAGCAATCAAACAGAAACCGAGCGCGCTGAGATAGGGACAAGTCTGATCGTCCGGTAGGTCAAAACCGTATGGCGTGTACTTTACGGAACAAGCAGTCAGGGTTGCACCGCGACGTTTGAATTTGAACTGGCAATAGGCTGATAGAATCGCAGCGCTTCGATATCGCTACCGAGTTCCCGCAAAGGGTAAAGCCCTTTAGCAGAGCCCGCGCCGGGATCTCGCACGAGATAATCAAAACCTTCTTTCCCCGCGATAACGACAAAATGCGTGATGCCACTCGACAGGCGTACGCGGATAATCACGGGATTACCGCGCGCGATGTTCGAATCGATCAGCTGATACGACGGTAAATCCTCGTACACGTGCCGGACGCGATCAGGTGCGACCCACGCTGCTCGGTCCCAGTAAAGCCAGCCTTGCTCGGTGAATCCACCAGTCGTAGTTAAAAACCAGTTCAGCTGCTGCGGATCGACGTCTATCCCATAAAACTTGAACACCATCGCGGCCGAAGCCACGGCGCACCCTTCGCCGCCGAGCGTCCCGTTCTCGGGAACGCCGCCTAACGGATCGTCACGCCATTTCTCATCTCCTTGCCGAAACGACGGCACCGGCAATTCGACGCGAGTTAGAAACGGACGTCCGCCGCGCGGGGACAATATTCGTTTCCACGTCCAATCAACGTACAGCGCGCCGCCCGCGAGGATCAAAACTAGAACTATAACTACAATCGGCCACCAGCGCTTCACAGCACCAAGACTCTAAAGGCGGCTGCTTGCCACGCCATACCTTTTTGCGAAGACAGATGTCAGCCACAAATCAGCGGAGCTGTAGCGTCCGCTGTCTCAGCGGAGAACTGAATCGCTTCTAATACAATGGGGATGCCGTGCACTACTTTACCGCTCGAACCAAGTCCGTAAATTCGCGTAGTTCCGCCTGGTTCAAATCCGAAACGGCCCAGTACTTCATTCCGTCATTTGTCCAGGAAAGGACATTGTATCCGCGTCGAGTTGCGACGGTTGGCGAAGTACTTCGAGTAGTTGGTTCTGGCGTGACGAACAAATTGATCGGGTGCTTGTTTCGTTGGTAAACGAGCGCGGCGACTGTTTTGCCGTCCAGATAGTCGAGCCGGCCGCCAACCAGCGGGAAACCATTAGCGGATAAGTCGTGCACTTCCGGAGCGAAATCGATTTTACCGTCGAACCACGGTTTGACGGTGTGCTGATTCGACGACACGACATCGACAAGCTGTACCGCAAGGAGTGACCGCACATGATTCGCGACTACCTGGTCAACGATTGCATTGGTTCGCGCTGCCCGCGTCGTTTGGAAAAACGCAAACCCGAGGATAAGTGCGGCGAAAGCCACTCCCGTCGCGAACATAAGCCAGGGCGAGAGGGTTTGCTCAGTCGCTTTTGCTTCGCGTCGCAAGGCCGCGCGCAGGTTCTTGCGCAGATGTGCGGGTGCGCGGTATGTGATCGTCTCGGTGGTCAATGCGCTCCGCAGTTCCCGAATTGCTTTCTCAGTTCCGCGACAGTCCGCGCAACTTCGCAAATGCAACTCCGTTTCACGAGCGTTCGCCAAATCGAGTTCGCCATCCACATAGGCGTGAAGTAACTCGCGGATGTTCTCGTGTTCGTTGCTCATTTTCTGTTCGTGTGAGTCTTCGTTAGGAGAAGTTGAAGCTGGCGGCGTGCACGTGCGATACGAGACATGATGGTTCCGATCGGAACACCCGCGACGTCGGCAATTTCTTTGTACGACATTCCTTCAAGTTCGCGCAGGGTGATGGCTTCCCGGAATTCTGCCGGCAATTGCTCGATTGCAGCGCGCACGGTTTGTCGGTCCTGGACGCGGTCGAGTGCGATGCCAGCATCCAGCGAGGGTATCTGGCCACCATGCAACTCCTCATCGAACACGACTGTTTCCTCGTCCATACGGTTGTGCTTGAGAGCGGTGAATGCGGTGTTGCGGATGATGGTCAGGAACCATGCCCGGCTGTTTCCGCCACGAAAACTGTCGAAAAATCGAAACGCGCGAAGCGCCGCTTCCTGCACGATGTCCTCGGCATCCTGATCGTTGCGCATGAGAAATCGCGCAAGGTTGTAAGCCGCGTCCAGATGCGGCAGGACCTGGCGCTCGAACTCGGTCAGGCGAGGAGACTCGGTAAAGCTGAACACGTATCGTTACTTTCAATCATTAAGAACAAGACTGCGAAAGTCTGATTTTTATTCCCGCCGTCAGAATTTTGTCCCAATCGGGAATAACACCTCCTGTCGCGTAGTCATCGCAGTCAGAAAGGCAAGATATGCACAATAAAAATTACATTCTACACAATGACAATCCCGATGGCATCGATCGCCGCGGATTTCTGAAATGCATGGCGTGGGCGGGCACTGGGGTGCTTTGGACGATGAGCGGCGGCGTGCTCACGTCGAAGCTGCTCGGCGCGACGACTCCGTCGCTCGGCGGCGATTTCAGTTTTGCCCAAATCAGCGACAGCCATATTGGTTTTAACAAAGAGGCGAACAAGGATGTCATCGGCACGCTGCAGAAAGCGATCGCGAAGATCAATGCGTTGCCAACTCCACCAGATTTTGTGCTGCACACAGGTGACTTAAGCCATCTTTCTGAAGCCGAAGAATTCGACGCGCTCGAGCAAAATCTAAAAAGCCTTAAGACGGGCGAAATATTTTATGTGCCGGGAGAGCACGACGTGATCAGTGACAACGGGGCGCTGTATAAAGAGCGCTTTGGAAAGAAATCGTTCGGATCGGGCTGGTACAGCTTCGACAAAAAGGGCGTGCATTTCGTTGGCCTCAACAATGTGTTGAACATTCGCGAGGGTGGTCTCGGCATCATTGGCGCCGAACAGCTCGAGTGGCTCAAGAAAGACCTCGAGTCGCTCTCATCGAGCACACCGATTGTTGTGTTCGCGCACATACCGCTCTGGGCGGTTTATCCGCAGTGGGGGTGGGGAACAGATGACGCCGAACAAGCGCTCGGGTTTTTGAAACGGTTCGGATCGGTCACTGTCTTGAACGGCCACATTCATCAAGTTGTGAAGAAAGTGGAAGGCAACATCACTTTTCACACAGCAATGTCGACCGCATTTCCACAGCCTGCGCCAGGGACCGCCCCCAAAGCGGGACCGATGAAGGTTGAAGCGGAGCGACTGAGTTCCGTCCTCGGCATCACTGATGTTAGCTATGTGGAAGGCAATCACACGCTCGCCGTCGTGGACAGCACACTCGCACAAAGCGCCTAACGAGATCTGTTTATCATGAACTCACTTTTTTGGGAACGCGCGCACGGCGGCCTGACGCATCTGCCACTCGCGTTAATATTCGCCGCCGCGTTCTTCGACGCGCTAGCATTCTTTTGCCAGCGCTCTGAGAAGCGGCGCGAATTTAAGGCAATGGGTTATTGGCTGGTGATTCTTGGCGCGCTCGGTTCCTTCGGCGCGGTGCTTTCAGGATTGGTGTTAAGCAAAGGGACGGTCGGTGGTACCGGAGCGGTTTTGCGGCACCATTATTTTGTCTGGCCGGCTTTCGTTCTGATTGTCGGCTTGGGCACGTGGCGTTTTCTCGTCGGCCGCGATCCATCGCGGCGCGCGTTCACGCTGTATCTCGGCACCATGTTAATCGGCTGTTCGTTGATGGGCGCGGCTGGCTTCTTCGGTGGCGAAATGTTGCTGGGCCACTGAAACAGGGTAAATCGATGAAGAGTTGGAGCGAAGGCAAAGCTTTTCTCGCGGCGATCTGTGCCTCCGGCACGGCGCTCATCGGCATGTTCGGAGTTGCATCGGTCATTCGATATGGGCAGGCCTCGATGTCGATTCCAACCTTTGCGACCAGTGCTCAAGCTGCAATGAAATCCCCGGAGCTTACGGCCGATGCAGCACAGGGGCGGCATTTGTTTTTAATGAATTGCGCGCATTGCCATGGAGACGATGCACATGGCGACGAAGGTCCCGATCTGCACAATCTCCATAAGAACGACGATCGGATCCATGAAGTGATTACCGCCGGAATCAAAGGCGAGATGCCATCTTTCGGCAAAAAGTTAGGCGATCCAGACGTACGGCAACTAATTGTCTACCTGCGGACACTACACGGCTGAAATCGCAAATCGCAGTCTCGTGTCAATCTTGTTCCAGAAGACAACTTGCGCCGGTGCGGTATAATGCGGATCTCAGACCATGCATAAGACACATGAACTCCGCCTCGCGAAACGGATGGCGCGGCTCGGCACAGAGACGGCGTTTGAAGTACTCGTGAAAGCCAAAGCGCTTGAGGCAAAAGGGCGTGATATTATTCATCTGGAAATTGGCGAGCCGGATTTCGATACACCGCCCAACATCATCGAGGCAGGATGCGACGCGCTGCGCAAGGGCTTCACCCACTATGGGCCTTCGGCTGGCTTGATGGAATTGCGCGATACCATCGGACGATACGTGAGCGAGACGCGCCAGGTAAATGTAACGCCCGAAGAAGTGGTCGTCGTTCCTGGCGGTAAACCCATCATTTTTTTCTCGATTCTAGCTCTCGCGGAGGACGGCGATGAAATCATTTACCCCAATCCCGGTTTCCCGATTTACGAGTCAATGATCAACTACGTTGGCGCGAAAGCGGTGCCGATCCGATTGCGCGAGGAATTGGATTTCCGCCTCGATGTCGATGAGCTTGCCGGCTTGATCAACGACCGCACTAAACTCGTTATTCTAAATTCGCCGCAGAATCCGACTGGCGGCGTGCTTGAGAAGAAGGATATCGAGGCGGTCGCGAGCACCATCGGCGATCGCAACATCATGGTCTTGAGCGACGAGATATATAGCCGCCTGATCTTCGAAGGTGAACATCACTCCATCATGTCGCTCGACGGAATGAAAGAGCGCACGATTTTGCTGGACGGTTTTTCCAAGACCTACGCCATGACCGGCTGGCGCATGGGTTACGGCGTCATGCGCGTCGATCTCGCAACCCATATTTCACGATTGATGACGAACTCCAGCTCCTGTACTGCGAGTTTTTCTCAAGTCGCCGGCATTGAAGCATTGCGCGGGCCGCAAGAGTCAGTCGATCACATGCGCGACGAATTCAAGGAACGCCGGGACGTAATGGTCGCTGGTCTGAACAAAATCAAAGGCTTTTCCTGTCAATTGCCTCACGGGGCGTTCTACGTCTTTCCGAACATTACCGCTACCGGATGGCCGTCGAAAAAACTCGCCGACGCATTGCTCGACGACGCCGGCGTTGCCGGACTCTCTGGGACGGCGTTTGGCGAATTCGGCGAAGGCTATTTGCGATTCAGCGTGGCCAACTCGATCGACAATATCGAGAAAGCGCTCGATCGCGTCAGCGCCTGGGTGAAAAACAATCTCTGAGAAACTCAGGAAATCAGGAATTGATCGGCTCTTGAAAGTAGTTCGTGCGTTCTTGATTTCCTCAGAAAATTGTTTGTGCTGAACGCGAGAAAGTGCTCGGAGCGGATTTTCTGACGAATGTCCCAGCAATGCTGAATACACCGCAAATTGATTTCATTGGTATCGGCGCACCCAAATGCGGGACCACCTGGCTTTCGGCGCAGCTTGAAGCCCATCCCCAGATCGGCTTTGCTCCAGACAAGGAGGTATACTATTTCGCCGATACGATCGCGCGGCGAATCGCTGGCCAGGAACTACATTGTTTTGACCGGGGTGTTGCGTGGTATCACCAACAATTTCCTGCCGTCGCTGGAGAGATTAAATGCCGCGGAGAGTTTTGCCCCTCCTATCTGTACTCGGAGGAAGCGGCGACCAGGATTGCTGCTTACCGACCGGACATGAAACTTCTGGTCTGCCTGCGGCCACCGGTCGAGATGATTTATTCGTGGTACTGGTACGGCCGAAACGCCGTAGTGACCTCTCTGCCCAAATCGTTTGCGGAAATGATGGAAAATCCCTTTCTTCGAGATCTGGGGTGCTTCGCGCGTCACCTCAAGCCGTATCTCGATCGATTTTCTCCGCAAAACATTTTGGTCGTACAATTCGGGGCGATCCAAAGCGATCCCGATCGCGTCCGCCAAGGCGTCTACGAATTCTTGGGCGTGGCTGCGGACTTCAAACCGCAGGTTGAAGGAGGGAAGAACGAGGCTCGGGCTCCTCGTTTCCCCGTTCTACAAGCCGGCGCCCAGCGCGTTTATGCCGGTATCTCCGCGGTTCCAGGCGTGGACAAACTTCTGAAATCGCCCGCGGTCGCCAAAATGCTCCAAGACACCTACCACCGGCTGAACAGTAAGGCCCGCAAGTACGAGCCGCTCGCACCGAATGAGCGCCTCAAATGGGAAGCATACTACGCTGCCGATCAGGAAGAACTCTCCCGCATTTTGAGGAGCGTTCAGGTGATCCGCTGAGACTGTTTCTTCCGATCAGTTTTCGTCGTCCGCCGTCGGTCCGCCGTGAGATTGACGCTGAACTGCGTGATCGGTAAAAAAGGACATGCCAATTACCGCATTCAGCAGTTTCTCCGATGGTCTTCAACCGAACCAAAGAAGCCGCGAACATTTCATCACAGGCACGAATCTCGATGATGAGAATCTCTGGGTGCCGTACGCGAACGGCGTGTGGTTCCAGCCATGCTGCTTTAATGTCACTTCCGGAGGATTCACTCTGGTGCTGAAAGGCCTGCCGGGCTCAATGATCGGAACCCATTACCACGTTGGTGGCGTGCACGGCTACACGATGCGCGGTCGTTGGCGATACCTGGAGCATGACTGGATCGCGACGCCGGGCACTTACATTTACGAACCGGCAGGCGAAGCGCACACGCTCGTGATCACTGAAGATTCACCAGAACCGATGATCGCGTTTTTCGTCGTGGAAGGCGGTCTAATTTATCTCGATAAGCCGACAAACGGTAGTTTCGCTGCGTATGAGGACGGATTCTCTTTGCTCGAGCTAACGCGAAAACATTATCGCGACGCCGGCCTCGACGCGCGGAAGCTTGATTCGCTCGTGCGATAGCAGACAGGAAAATTTCGTCTTGTGAAGACACACGACACCCGTGTACCATTCAAAACTAACTTCAGAAACGGCGTACGCTGACGACACAATACAATAATCCAACTCAAAGGAACCAAGTCTTATGAAACCAACGACCTCCTTAATCCTCGCTATCTTCATCGCTTCTTCTGGCGCGGCTTTTGCGGCAGATGCGGGAGCGCTATGGGCTCAGAACTGCGCCTCCTGCCATGGCAAGGACGGCAGCGGCAATACTGCGATGGGAAAAAAACTTGCCGTGCAGGATTACACGAAGAACCAAAGCTTCAGTGATGCCGAGGCGGCAAACGTCATCAAGAACGGCAAAGGCAAGATGAAAGGCTACAAAGCCAAATTCTCCGATGCCGATGTTAAAGCGTTGGTGGCCTACGTCCGTTCGTTGAAGAAATAAGCCAGCTGTTTAGGCGTTGGCCACGGGTTCAGGTTCCGCTCCCGGTTTAGCAATTTTTGACAACGGCGAAGTCTGTTTTCGTCCGGCTGCGAGTCGCTCGATAACATAAAATGTCACCGGGATAAGAAAAATCGCGATTGCCGACGCGGCGATCATTCCGCCAATCACGGTTGAGCCCAGGACACGACGAGCGACGGCGCCCGAGCCACTGGCAAACCAAAGCGGCAGAAGGCCGAAGATGAAAGCAAAGGAAGTCATCAGGATCGGGCGAAGACGGAGGCGCGCGCCTTCGAGAGCAGCGTCGAGGAGCGGTTTACCTTTTTCGTATTCGTCTTTCGCGAATTCGACGATAAGGATCGCGTTCTTTGCCGCCAGCCCGATTAGCATGATCAAACCAATTTGCGCGTAAATATTGTTTTGCATCCCACGCAGCCAAAGCGTCGCAAACGCGCCAAACACTGCGACTGGTGTGCCGAGCAGTACACTGAAGGGCAACGACCAGCTCTCATAAAGTGCAGCGAGGATCAGGAACACGAAAATGAGCGACATTCCGAACACGACAGTCGGAGATACACCTTGCTGCGCTTTTTTTTCCTGAAACGACAGGCCAAGATAGTCATAGCCCATAGTGTTAGGCATTGTTTGGTGAAAAGTTTCCTCTAACGCGTTCATCGCCTGGTACGAGCTGTAACCGGGGGCGGCAGAACCGTTGATTTGCGCGGAGCGGTATTCGTTGTAACGCAACGTGAATTCCGGACCGGCGATGTTCTGGATAGTTGAGATGGCATCGAGCGAGACAGGGTCGCCGTTGGCGTTGCGCACGAAGAATTGACCAACGTTTTTCGCGTCGGTGCGGTAATCGCCTTCGGCCTCTACATAAACCTGCCATGTCCGTCCGAACCGGTTGAAGTAGTTCACAAAAAAACCGCCCATGAATGTCTGGAGGGTCTGATAGACCTGGCCGAGATCGATCCCTTGCTTGATGACTTTGTCGCGATCGACGTTAACGAAAACCTGCGGAACGTTCGGCAGAAACGTCGGAATAAGGGTGCCCAGTTCTGGCCGTTTACGCGCCGCATCCAGAAACGTCTTCAGGTTTTGCGCAAGGAAGGCCACATCCTTTCCAGCGCGATCTTCCAAAATGAACTGGAATCCACCGGAAGTGCCCACGCCCGGAATCGCCGGCGGCGGAAACGCGAAGGCGATACCTTCGGTAAGCCCGGCGAGCTGTTTGTTAATGTTCGCCTTGATAGCAGCGTATTGTTCTTCCGGTTTGGTCCGTTCACCCCAGGGCTTGAACGTGACGAAGAAGAACGCGCTATAAGTATTTTGCACGAGACTGAGCAAACTGAATCCGACCACGCTAGTCGTGTACTGGACACCTGGAACCTTGCTGAGCATTTCTTCGATTTTGCGAGACGCGGCATCGGTTCGTTCAAGCGATGCGGCGTCCGGTAATTGCAACGCGAGAAATACGTAGCCCTGGTCTTCTTCCGGCAAGAAACCGCTCGGCAATCGCGATCCAAACAGTCCCGCGCCGACGGCGAGCACCGCGAGCAGCGCGAAGCTGAGCACCGCCTTTCGAATGGCGATGCGCGACCAGTTCACGTAACCGTGTGTTGCGATGCCGAAGACGCGATTGAACCGATCGAAAAACCAGCCGACCGGACCACGCGTTTTCTTTCGCGGGCGGAGTAGCATGGCTGAAAGCGCCGGACTGAGCGAGAGCGCGTTGAACGCGGAAATGATTACGGAGATGGCAATTGTCAGTGCGAATTGCTGATACAACCTGCCGGTGATACCAGGAAGAAATGCGGTAGGAATAAATACGGCCGAAAGTACGAGTGCAACGCCGATTACCACTCCTGAGACTTCGCGCATCGCCTGAAGTGTCGCGTCACGCGGCGACATTCCTTCTTCAATGTGACGCTCAACTGCTTCGACAACAACAATCGCATCATCCACAACAAGCCCGATCGCCAGCACAAGTCCGAAAAGCGAAAGCGTGTTAATCGAGAATCCGAATAACGGGAACACTACAAACGTGCCAAGCAACGACACCGGCACCGCGCACAATGGAATGAGCGTGGCGCGCCAGCCTTGCAAAAAAATAAATACGACGATGACGACCAACGCGAGCGCTTCAAACAACGTTATAACAATGTCGCGCAATCCTTCAGTCACAGAGAGGGTCTGGTCGAGTGAAACCGCGAAATCCATGTCCGCCGGAAAACGTTGCTTTGCTTCGGCCATTAGCTTTCGTACGCCTTCCGCGGCTTTAACGGCATTGGTTCCCGGCAACTGATACACAGCAAGAATCGCCGAGGGCTGCCCGTTCAGCCTGCCTCTCAAGTTGTAAGTTTGCGCTCCCAGATCAATGCGCGCGATGTCTTTGACTCGCACAAATGAACCATCCGCATTCGCCCTAACGACAATTTCCCCAAATTCCTCCGGTGTTTGCAATCGGCCCTGGGCGCGCACGGCATAAGTGAATTTCTGTCCGCTTGGAATTGGTTCGCCGCCGATCTGGCCGGCGGGATTCACCGTATTCTGCTTTTGCACTGCGGTGATGATGTCCGGCACGGTGATGCCGAGCTTGGCAAGCTGATCCGGCTTGACCCACAGGCGCATAGCGTATTGGCCTGCGCCGAAAATCTGCACATTCCCAATTCCCGGCACGCGTGTTAACGGATCGAACAGATTGATATAGCCGTAATTGGCGAGAAATGTTCCGTCGTAGCTGCCTTTGGGCGAATATAGCGCGACTAGCATCAGTGGCGCTGTTGTCGATTTTTTAACGGTCAGGCCGTAGTTGTTAACGTCAGCGGGCAATTGCGATTGGGCTTGCGACACCCGGAGTTGCGTCAGCACTTGATCGATGTTCGGGTCCGTTGCGACGTCGAAATTGACGATCAATCGAATGTCGCCACTGTTCGAGTTGATCGAGTACATGTAGTTCATGTTGTCGACGCCACTCATCTGCTGCTCGATCGGCGCCGCCACCGCTTGCTCGATCGTGAGCGCGTCCGCGCCGGTGTAGTGCGTTTGCACCTGAATCTCCGGCGGCGCGATTTTCGGATACTGCGCGATCGGCAACGCAAGAATGCAGACGCCCCCAATCAGTGTCATCAGGATCGCGATTACAATTGCGACGATCGGACGCCGAACGAAGAACTCTGACATTTTGTTAGGGCTTGTTTTGCTGGTCCGCTTTTGAAACCAACGCGTCGGCCGGCGGCGTCCATTCTTTGACCGTGACTGGCGCGCCTTCGCGGACTTTTTGCCCGCCTTGCACAACCACTCGATCGCCGGCATTAAGCCCTTCAGTTACTTCCCACATCGCACCGATGCGTTCCCCCATTTTTACCGGGCGAATAGTGACGTGGTTGTTCTGATCGACCACGGCGACCTGATAACTACCCTGCAACTCGTTTACGGCTTCCTGCGGAATCACCATTGCACCCTTTTTCAGGTCGGCGATGAAGCGGACCTTTCCGAACTGTCCCGGCCGCAAAATGTTTCCCGGATTTGGAAACGTCACTTCGTACCGGATCGAGCCAGTCTTTGGATCGAGGCTGCGATCAAGTGCATAGAATTTTCCTTTTTGCGGATACACGCTCCCGTTGCCGAGAATCAATTCGAACTGGAGGGTCTTAACATATTCGGCGCGCTCAGCGGGATCTGGGTGGCGTGTAACGAAATCCGTGAAAGGTGCTTCACCCGCGCTGACAACAGCCTTGATTGGGTCAGTTTGAGAAACCGTTGTGAGCGTGCCGGTGCTGGGTCCGACAAGATCGCCCACCTGCGCGGTAGCGATGCCAGCGATGCCATCAATTGGCGAAATGATCCGCGTGTAGCCTAAATTTAGCTCGGCTTGCTTTACGGCCGCTTCATCGGCTTCGACATTTGCTCTACTCGACCCCGCGGCTGCGATGGCAGTGTCTCGCTCCTGATCACTGATGACTTTTTTCTTAAACAAATCCAGTGCACGCTTTTCGTCTGCGTCTGCTTTTACCTGGTTGGCTTTGTCTTTTGCCAGAGTTCCTTTGGCCTGCGCCAAAGCGGCTTCGTACGGGCGCGAGTCAATCTGAAAAAGCAGATCACCCTTCTTTACCACGCCGCCCTCCTGGTAGTCGCGCGAGACGATGTAGCCTTGAACCTGCGCGTTGATATTGGCGTTGATGAAGCCGTCCAATGTCGCTACGCGTTCGAGCACGCGCGGAACGTCGTGGGGTGTAACCGTTGTGACGAGCACTTCCGGCGGAGGCGGAGCGGTTTGTTGCGATTTGCGGTCGCAAGCGACGAGGAGCAGTGCGAGAAGCATGATCGCGCTCACAACAACCGATCGGTTCATAGCTCCGTTATCGCTCACGAAATCGGAATGGTCGAGCCCGCATCTAACGTCGCCTCCCTTTTGAGTGAGTCTTTGTCGGTGCCAGGTCGTGGGCCTGACCGCCAGTTCCGCGAAGGTGGTCCGAGCGTGCATACTTGCTCTTTCAGTTTACTGGAACGCGGGCGGACACACTCGTAAAACCAAACGCAATTTGCGCTGCACGTGACCGCCGGCTTCAAGACGGAATTGCCAGTTGGCCGTCAGCCGTTTCGGATACGTTGGCATGCGTTTCAACAACGGCATGTGCCCGACGATTGGTTCAATTGTTCTGCTCATATTTTTCGTTTCATTATCGATCATGGCGGCACCGTGTTACTGGATCCAGAGTTTTACCCACTCGACAAGAAGCCGCATTGTCAGGAATAGCCACGGAATCACAATGACGATGATCTGTAATTGGCGAACCGCTGCTACGTCGCCGCCAACCTGCAGGTCTGGACCAAATAGCCGACGCCAGTGGCGCACCGCGTAAACGCCGGCGAGCAGATTGATGATAAGAAACAGCGCTCCGGCAATTCGAAGGGTCGGAACAGCTGAGGGATTGATTACACCGAGCATTGTCTCAATAGTTTTCATGTCGACACTATCGGGTCGCCGGGGTCGTTTCGGGAAAGACTATGTTTCTTGCCTCAGCATAGGCGGCGGGCATACTCTCCAAGGCAGTGGAACTGCGGCACCTGCGCTACTTTGTAGCCGTGGCCGAGATGGAAAACGTCTCGCGCGCCGCCATGCAACGACTCCACGTGTCGCAACCGTCTTTGAGCCGGCAGATCCGCGATCTCGAAGATGAAATGGGCGTTCGATTGCTCGAACGCACTGCCAAGTCAGTAAAGCTGACCGAAGCAGGTCGCGCGTTTCTCGGTGAAGCGCGCGCGATTCTAAAGCACACTGACGAGGCAGTTGGCAAGGTGCGCGCGATTGCGGGTAAAGCGGAGACCGAGCTACACATCGGAGATTGGCCGCTGGCTACGGGCCCGATCATGCCCACACTTCTTCGTGAATATCAGAGAGCGATGCCGAAGGTGAAGATAAAGCTCCACGATTGGCGGGTCGAGAAAAACATCGCCGGGGTCCGCGATGGCCGATTGCAACTTGCGATCATCCTTCCTCCCCTCAAGGCGAGCGCGCTCGAAGAACTCCGATTCGAAGAACTTTTCACTGCGCGCGTTTGTCTGGCGGTTTCCTGCGAGCATCCACTCGCGAAAAAACAGTCGGTATCGCTAGCCGAGGCGGTCCGCGAACCGTTCATCGCCCTGACGCGCGAGGAGTATCCGCGCTACATCGAATACCTCAGTGCGATCTTCGCGCGCGTGAACGATAAACCGCAGCTCGTGGAAGAGCACGATGGTTGGTCCGGTGTTTTTTCCGCCGTCAGCGCCGGCACCGGAGTGGCGCTCACCTCCGACGCGTTCAACTACGCATTTAACGATCGGATCAAATGCTTGCGCCTGACGCCTGAGCCCAAACGCATTGCGGTCGGAATCATTACAAGGAAAGGCAAACTCGGCCCGGCCGCGGAGAAATTCTGTCAGTGCGCAAAAGAAGCGTTCGCGGCCGTTCGTTAGGCGAAACAGTTGAACTTCTAAACGCTCGCGTGCATCGACACCAGTTCTCGTCGACAGGCTTCGCTAAATGCCTTGAGCGGATCGATGCCGCCGTTGTGAACGCGTTCGTGAAATTCTTCGATCGTAACATTCGGCGCGAAGTATTGCTCCATGATGAATCTCACGAGCTCGACCGCTTGCGTGAGGACCGCGCCCGACGCGCACAGCCGGATCCGGTTCAGTAACGCGTAAATCGACAACAACGTCTGCGGCTTGTCGAGGTTTCGCTCGAGTGAATCCATCACGCGGTTGGAACATTCGTCGATAAATTCGCTGTAAAGCGCCTCGTGTTTGGTCGCTTCGGCGCGAATTCTTTCGCGCTTGTTGCGTGTTCGTTGCGTGACCCACGCGGTCGCGACGCTTGCTGACCCTCCGCAGAGCGATCCGACAATTCCGGCCAGAGCTGTAACGACAGTCGTGTCCATGGCTAGGCGACCTTGTCTTGTGCGACAACGGGGGCAGATGTCGGACTGGACAAATTTGCCAACGCGGAGCCGACGCGAGCGCCACGAATTCGCGTCCAACTTTCTGCCAGCTCTTCGACATCATGCAACGTGATCAACTGTTCGATGTCGCGGCCGAATAAAAGATCGAGAGTCCAGGCAATCATCACCCGCAGTTTCTTCACGAGTCGCGGAAGCTTGGCGATGTAAACCGAGCGCCACATCCACCAGGCGATGAAACCCGAGAACTTGAA
>DATARG010000236.1:0-2348 GCA_036264275.1 Candidatus Udaeobacter sp.
CACTCGGTTTCGATGTCGGGACCTTCGGCGAGCGCAAAACCCATTCGTCTAAAAATCTGAATCCCGCGCTCGTGCATCTGATGAAGCGGATGCAGGGAACCGATCTCGTGTGGCGTTCCCGGGAGCGAGATGTCGATGTTCGCAAGCGCAACGGATTCTTTTTCAGCACGGACTTTTTGTCCTTGTTGCTCAAGCGCTTCAGTGACGGCAGCACGCGCCTGGTTAAGGAACTTACCGACGACCGGGCGTTCCTCTTTGCCCAGCGTTTTCATGCGCTCGCCCCATTCAGAGATGGTGCCGCTTCTGCCGAGATACTTTACACGGACGTCTTCGAGCGATTTCTCGTCGCGCGCAGCGTCAATTTCGCGCAGCGCATCATCGCGCAATTGTTCGAGCGGGTGCATGGCTACCGTGAATCGTTAAATCGTTACATCGTTGAATTGGGAAATCGAATCCCGATTCACGAATCTCGACGCGCGAATCAAGCCGCCTTCTTTTTCGGCTTCGCTTTGTCTTCCAGCGCGCTCTTCGCTTGATCGATAATCGATTTGAATGCGGCTTCGTCGGTGACCGCGAGATCGGCGAGAATTTTGCGGTCCAGTCCGATTCCGGCGGCTTTCAATCCTTCGGCCAAACGGCTGTACGTCATTCCGTTCGCGCGTGCGGCGGCGTTGAGACGTTGGATCCAAAGATAACGAAATGTGCGCTTGCGAGTTTTGCGGTCGCGGTAGGCCCAAACCTGTGCCTTCATGACCGCGTCTTTGGCGTAACGAAAAAGTTTTGAGCGGCGGCCGCGGTAACCCTTCGCTTTTTTCAGCATTCGTTTCCGGCGCGCTCGGCTTGCCGGGGCGTTTGTAGCTCTTGGCATTATTGTTTTGCCCCGGAAATTTTTTCGGGGCTCCTCATTCAGTGAGCTGTTGTTCCGTTGTCGATCTTTCCAACCTCGCTCACTGAATTACCCAGCTACTTCGACCAACTCTCGGCTTCGTCAGGTAACCGAACGTTGAAGACGTTCCCCTTCTCCTATTCCTTCCGAATTAGCTGAAGTAGCTGGGTAGGCGGAAAGATCGCGGGCCGGAAACTAAACGCTGAACGCGAAATGACAAACGCTTTTCATTTGGGTTTCGTCATTCGAGTAGGCGAGATTCTTCGTTGGGTTTTCGCCAAGCGAGCCATGCGAGGAGGCCCACTGCCGCGCCGCCTAAATGCGCGGCCGATGAAACTGCGCTCATTCCTGCCTTTTGCTCGAGAGTTCCGATGATCTGGAACAGAAACCAAAGAACAAAAACAAACCAGGCGGGCAATCGGACGATGTGTCGTCCGGCATTAGGCGACGGGTGTAAACGTCATTCCGAGCGAAGTCGAGGCTGCAACGCAGCGGACAGAGTCCGCGAGGCCAGGTCCAATCCCGTCGCACACCATTGAGGCTCTGTTGCTCGTACCGTGGCAATGCCAGTTGCTCGAAGTCTCGCAGGAACCGTCTGCACCGATGCAACTGACGCGTGCAAAGAAATCGAGGACGAAGCGTAGAAACGACTTGACCTAACAAAAGTCAGACGTCAAAAAGGCCGCCGACAGTGCACGTAAACCGGCAGTTTCCTCTTCTTTTTCCCGTTCTGGTAATGATCACGTGGCTGCTCGTGACTCCGCCTCCCAGGGGGCTGAGCGCGCTGCCGGTGAGCGAAGCGCGCGTCACGAGAGTAAGCAATTACGTGCAACTGTCCCATCCGATGCGCGCGCCGCAGCGAGCGTCGCTGAACAATATTGTGGACCAGGAAACGGTTGTGCGAACTGGCAAGGAGTCGCACGCTGAACTGACTTTTTCGGACGAAACGGTTGTGCGGCTGGCGGCCAATACCGCGTTTGATTTCAAAAACGGGACGCGCGATTTGAACTTGGGTGAAGGCGCGGTGCTCGTTCAAGCGCCAAAGAGCGCAAATGGCGCGACAATTCATGCGGCCACCGTGGCGGCCGCGATCACGGGGACGACTGTCATGATCGAATATCATCCCGGTGCTTGTAAATTCCTGGTGTTGGAGGGTACCGAGCGATTGTATCGGCCTGGACATCCCGGCGATTCGGTTCTGGTTGGGCCGGGCCAAATGGTGATCGGCAACCCGAACGCGGCGGTGAGCGATCCCGTGAACTTCGATATTGCCCGTTTTCTGAAGACCAGCCGATTCATCACCGATTTTCGGCCACTGCGCAGTGAGAAATTGATCGCGACGGAAAGCCAGAAGCAACAACAAGAGAAATCCAAAAAGTCTTTGATCGAAACCAATCTTGTTATTTTCGGCGGCGGAACGCAGGTGTCGCTTATCGGCCAGGCGTCGGCGACGAAACACCCG
>DATARG010000258.1:0-4127 GCA_036264275.1 Candidatus Udaeobacter sp.
TGTCCGATTACATATTGATCGAGAGCTTCCCGAATTTGTGCCGGCTTCGGCACCCGAATATTCGAAGACTGACGTCGGGCGTCTTCGTTGAGCTCTTTATCGAGAATGCTTTTGCAAACGTTGATGCAGCTGTCGCAAATATAAACACCCGGGCCTGCGATGAGCTTGCGCACCTCAGCATGGCTTTTGCCACAGAAGGAGCACATGGTGAGGTTCGAAGCGCGCGCCATATGCTCTGGATTTCCGGGTTACCCTTTCCGCGACAATATTGCTTCGGGCATTTCCACCAGCCGGCCATCGGGAGGCTTGCTGCCGTCTAACAATTTCATTTCCTTCCGGGACTTGATCACCTCGTCCACTAACCCATATGCTTTAGCTTCGTCCGCAGACATATAGTAATCGCGATCGGAATCGATTCGGACTTGGTCTTCAGATTTGCCGGTATGCTGCGAGATGATGCGAATGATGCGCTTTTTGAGCTTGAACATGTAATCGACCTGTCGTTCCACATCGCTCGCCTGTCCCTGCGCACCGCCATGCACCTGATGAATCATAATGTCCGAGTTCGGCAAGGCAAACCGTTTGCCTTTCGTGCCCGCACAGAGCAACACTGCCCCCATGCTCGCTGCCATGCCGATGCAATAGGTGACCACGTCGCACGTCAGAAACTGCATCGTGTCGTAAATTGCCAGCCCGGCCGTAACCACGCCGCCGGGTGAGTTGATGTAAAGATTGATATCTTTTTTGCCATCTTCCATTTGCAGGAAGAGCAATTGCGCGATCACCAGGTTCGCAATGTGATCGTCGATCTGCCCGACAAAAACGATGCGGTCCTTTAGCAGCCGTGAGTAAATGTCATAGCTGCGTTCGCCCCGGCCAGTTTGTTCCACGACCATCGGAACCAGCACTTGCGAGACATTTTCGTTAAATACAGTCATGCTTTCTCTTCTTTGACGGTAGGTTCTTTCGTTAATTCGATGCTAACATTCGCCTTCAGGAAATCAAGAGTCTTACCCAGCAAAAGCTGCTCAGCGACGTCGTCGAGTGCGTTGCGCTGCTGCAATTCCTTTCGCATTTTGTCAGGCGAAATGTCGAATCGCGCCGCCTCCTGTCTGATGCGCAAATCGAGATCTTCCTTTGTAACTTGAACGTTCTCGCTTTCGGCGAGGCGGCGCAGAATGAAATTTGTTTTCAGCCGTTGCCCCGCCATTCCTGCCGCGGCATCGATCAATTCCTTCTCTTTCTCCTTTAGCATGTCGTCCGTGACACCGCGCTCTCGATTCCGCTGGACTAACTCGGCAAGAGCGCGACGTGTTTCACTTTGCAGAAGCGCGGGAGGCAGCTCTACCTGAATGCGCTCGTGCAAATATTTGAGGATTTGCGCTTCCTTCGCCCGTTCGACGTCATGCTCTTTCGCGTGCTCGAGATCGTGCTCGATCATCTCACGAAGGGCAGCCACCGTTTTGCCGGGAACCAACTTTGCTGCGAGCGCATCATCGAGCGGCGGCAACACCTTTTCCTTGATCTCGCGCAGTGTAACAGCGTAATCCGCCTTTTTTCCGGCCAGTTCTTTAACCGGGAAATCACTTGGGAAATTGACGATCACCAGCCGCGGCTCGCCGGGTTTGAGTCCGATTAGTTGCTCGCAAAACTTCGGCAGAAAATTTTCCGGGGCCAGGTGCAGCCAGAATTTCTTGCCGCCGTGCAAATTCTTGCTCGCTTGCGGCGCGATTTCACTAATGGGTTTGTTTTCTATCGAACCCTCGAAATCGAGCACCGCGAAATCGCCCATTTCCAACGCCCGCTCAGGCACATCTACAAAATCGGCGGATTGATCACGCAAACGTTCGATCGCTGCCTCGACTTCTTCCTCCGAAACCTTTGTGTCCGGCAATTGCACCGGAATCTGCTTGTAATCCGGAAGCTCAAATTCGGGCGCTGTGACCACAGTCGCGCGGAAGCGCATCGACCTGTCCTCGCCAAATTCGATCTCTTCAATGTTGGTCAGCGAAGCCACACGCAGTTGCTCTTGTTCGACTGCTTCGTGATAACTTTTCGAGACCAGCTTTTTTGTGAGTTCGTCCTGGATTTCCTTGCGGAATCTTTTGTCGATCACCGCGCGAGGAGCCTTACCCGGACGGTATCCGGGGATTTTCGCGAAGCGCGCAAAACTATTTGCGATGGCGTCCCATTCCTTCGCAACCTCATCGGCTGGCAATTCAATCTGCAGCTTCGAGACAGAACCCGGCTGCTTCTCCACTTCAACCTTCATTGTCAATCACTGTAGCGGCGCTGAGCAGACACCGCAAAACTTGCCCTCCCAATTGGTAGGGCGCGAGCAAAGCTTGCTCGCCGTGGCGAGGACGCGCCGCCTCACTTCTTCTGGAATCGAGTGAGATGCGTTAACACGCATTGCCATCGCCCCTCGCGCTTCACGAAAACATCTGTCGCTCTTTCCCGCGTGCTGAAGTCCTGTCCCATGAATGTACCCTTCGTACGGGTTACGGCAGTAACCACCGCGCTATCTCCATAAACACGGACCCGGAGATCTTCGGATTCCATCGTCTCGTGCGTCAAGGAACCCGATTTGATGACCTCGAAGAAACGCGCACGGTCAACTATTTCTCCGTTTGGATCAACAATGATCCAGTCATCGGCGACAATTCGTCCGAGGCGTTCAAAATCATTCTTAACGATTGCCTCGGCGAACCCCTTTTCGAGTTTCAAAAGCTCTTCTTCCATGTCAGTTCGTATGCCCTGAACCAAATCAAAGCAAGAAATCGGGCTGCCTTCGGACTGTAGGGCAACCGCTTCGGTTGTCGTTGATCTGTAGTGTGCGCCATCCTCAGCGGAAAAGTTCTTTCTTCGTTCGTCGTTGCGCTGAGGAAAGCACACGCTACAGGCAATCACTCCACGCGCGCGCCTCTTACATAAACGGCATGCGTCTGCGGCACCCCAAACCAATAGGCCAACTCACGACAATCTTCGCAATCGAACAGCACGAAATTGCCAAGTTTGCCAGGCTCGAGCGAGCCAATCTTATCGCCCCGGTTGACGCTGTATGCTGCGTTCACGGTTGAGGCGGTGATCGCTTCCGCAGGCGACATTTTCATTTGTGTGCATGCGAGAGACAGAATCATCGGCATGCTCGGCGTTGGTGACGATCCGGGATTGAAATCGGTCGCAAGCACAATGGCGAGGCCGGCCTCAATCATTTCACGCGCCCGCGGATAACGGCTCGATCCGAGCGCGTAAACTGAACCGGGCAGTAACACTGGTTGCACGTTCGCCTTTTTCAAAGCGGCGATCCCCTGCTCGTCTGTTTGCTCCAGATGGTCCGCCGTCGTTGCACCCATCTCCGCCATCAACTTCGCGCCGCCGGAATTTGTCAGTTGATCAACGTGCCCCCGCAAATTCAGTCCGACCTTTTGGGCTGCAGATAAAATTTTGCGCGACTGATCAATATCGAAATAGCCCCGCTCGCAAAAAACGTCGCAAAATTCAGCCAATTTCTCCGCAGTCACGCGCGGCAACATCTCTGCGATCAAAACGTTCAGATATTCATCGGGCGAGAGTTGCCGGGGAACGGCATGCGCGCCGAGAAACGTTGGCACGATTTCCAAAGGCACCTCATCCTTCAGTCGGCGTAGAACTCGCAAAATCTTAAGTTCATCTTCAACGGTCAAACCGTAGCCCGATTTCGCTTCGACTGTCGTAGTTCCACAACGCAGGAACCAGTTCGCATGCTTTTTCGCTTGCGCGAAAAGATCCGGCTCGCTCGCAGCGCGGGTTTTTTTTACCGTTGACCAAATTCCACCGCCGGCTTTCGCAATCTGCTCGTACGTTTCGCCTCTTGCCCGGCGTTCGAAATCGTCGAGCCGATTACCCGCGAATACCAAATGCGTATGGGCATCGACAAATCCGGGCATCACAACGCGATCGCCTGCATCGACAATCTCCGCATCGCCAAGATTCTTTTCGATCTCGGCACTTGGGCCAATCCTCTCAATCTTCCCGTCGCGGACGAGCATTCCACCGTCGCAAATAATCCCTGGTTCGGACAACTCTGCCCCAACGCGAGGCCGCCTCGGTCCGGCCAGTGTAACGAGTTGCGAGGCGTGCAGGAC
>DATARG010000263.1:0-9043 GCA_036264275.1 Candidatus Udaeobacter sp.
TGTCCGACTGAAACCAAATTCTGAGCCAACCAGATCTGAACTTGTGGATGCAAATCCAAAAGCCGCAGCGCGTTGGCCACAGACGCGCGGCTACGCCCGACTTTCACGGCGATATCTTCCTGCCGCATCCCAAATTCATTAGCCAGTCTGGCGTAGCCCTGAGCCTCTTCGATTGGGTTGAGGTCGGCGCGTTGCAAATTCTCGATCAATGAAAGTTCGAGCACCTCCAGGTCGTTTGCTGTCCGGATAATCGCTGGCGCCGTGGCGAGACCGAGTTCTTGTGCAGCGCGCCACCGACGTTCGCCGGCGATCAGTTCAAATCGCGTGCCGATCTGGCGGACGATGAGCGGCTGAATAATGCCGTGCTGCCGAATCGACTCGATTAGTTCCAGCAGAGCGTCGCGCGCAAAATCCTTCCGTGGCTGCAATGTGCTAGGGACAATGCTCGTCAGTTCGATCTCGTGCACTCTCTCACCCGCAGCCGATCCGTCTTTAGGCAGAGTGACCGCAGGCGTGCCGATGAGCGCGCCAAGACCTTTACCCAAACCTGAGCGTGCCATGCGGTTGAGGCTACCGGAACAGGGTTCTCAACGCAAACAGCAAAGCGCCGGGCCATGTCCGAATCGCTGAAGGCCCCCGAGCTTTCACAGGAGCTGGTCCGATGTTGCGAGCTCGAGCCGCAGCCCTGGCTCGTTGAAAAACAATTAAAAAAAGTATTGACACTAGAACCCTAAATTCAGTATCACCGCGGAAGGTTCGAAAACAGACCAAAGACTTTTGCCCGGTAGGGTTCTTTGTCTGTTCGGATCCCAATGACAGACAAAAACAATCAAAAACACGACCGGGAAAGAGAAAGAACACATCCATGTATTCATTGAATCAAGTTAATAAGTTAGTCTCATGCGGACGAGATCCGGCTCGCTCGCTGCCGTTTTGGCGCGGGTTCCTTCTCATCCCGCTCATTTTGGTGTGCTTTGCATTGGCACCGCAATCGCAAGCAGTGAGTCCGCCGCCTGACGGTGGATATCCCGGCCTCAACACAGCAGAGGGAGACCTCGCACTAGCGGCGCTGTTTGGAGGATTTGGGAACACAGGGCTCGGTTGGGCGTCGAATTTCGCCGCCGTAGGCGCTAGCTTCAATACTGGCGCTGGCGCAGGAACGCTGGCGCTCAACAGCGGCGATGCAAACACGGCCGTTGGCGCTGCTGCCCTAATACTAAATGGCGTGGGCGGCCAAAACGTAGCTGTTGGAGCAGGCGCGATGGTCAATAACGGCGGTGATGCGACTACCTTTGACGGATTTTACAACAACGCTGTCGGCGCCTTTTCGCTCAATGGTAACGTAAGCGGGTTCAGTAACAACGCCGTGGGAAATTCCGCGCTGTTTTTCAATATCAATGGCGCGCAGAATACCGCCATCGGTGATCTCGCGCTTGACAGTAATGATGCGGATGGAGCCGGCACTGCCAATAACAACGTGGCAGTCGGCGCTTCGTCGCTCACAGGTAACTTTAGTGGTAGTGAGAATACAGCCGTGGGTACAGGGGCAGGACCAAACGTAGTGACTGGCTTCAATAACACCTACGTCGGCGACTTCGTTGGTACCGACGCCTCTGACGAAGACAGTACGATCCGCATCGGTGACCTCTCGAACGGGAACGGAGCCGGATCCTTAGCCTGCTTCATCGGTGGTATCTTCAACAACCCCCAGCCAGTTGGGGGCAACGTTGTTGCAGTTACTCTTAACCTTGATACCGATCAACTTGGCTTTGACGGTACAATGGGCAGGGCTGGTAACGCACCTGCTGTGCCTCATCGTAATGCACCTCAACCGCGCCTACGCCCGCAGCCTCATCACCAGGCCATGGTCAATGACAAAGTTGGGAAGTTGGAAGCAACTGTCGCGCAGCAACAAGTGACGGTCGCGGAGCAACAGAAACAAATAGATGCTCTCACAACCCAGCTCAAAGAGCAGGCCGCCCAAATCCAAAAAGTGAGCGCCCAGCTTGAGATAATCCGCCCCACGCCGCGAGTAGTGGAGAATCGATAAGACTGTTTTCAAGGAGCGCTGTTAGAGAAGTCAGCGTTTCCTCGATACAAATTCAGCCGCCGCGCGAACACGCGCGGCGGCTGTTTTGTTTGTACTGTTAGCGGCTTGGCTGTGCAAAGCGCCGATCGCAACGCGTGCATGGCGCCCTTCAGTAGCGCCCCCCTTCACAGAGAGGCGGCTGCAGCTAGATTCGTTTAGCTCGCTCGAGGGTACGTAAGCCGAGTTACACAGCCTTTTGTATAGCTATCAAACGCGAATACGGTTTGAATGACCAATTCCAAATGACGAATGATCCCACTGAAATCTTTACGTTAGGCCATTCACCCGACCCGGACGATGCTTTCATGTTTTACGCGATCGCGAAGGACAAAATCGATCTGCGCGGCTATCGATTCGAACATCGGCTGGAAGACATCCAGACGTTGAATGAGCGCGCGCGCCGCGGCGAGCTGCACATTTCAGCCATCTCCATTCACGCGTACGCCTACGTCTCAGATAAATACGCGCTATTGCCATGCGGAGCGAGCATGGGTGATGGATACGGCCCAGTTGTGATCAAGAAACATCCAACGACCAACATTCAAAGACCAACGCGCAACCCTCAAGGCGATGCTCGCCAATTATTGCGCACCTTAACGATTGCTGTGCCCGGCAAGATGACCAGCGCGTTTCTGGCCCTTCAGCTTTTTCTCGGCGAATTCGATTTCATAGTCGTTCCGTTCGACAAAATCTTTGATGCGGTAGAAAGCGGACGCGCGGACGCCGGTTTGATCATTCACGAAGGGCAACTCACATACGCGCGATCCGGTTTTGAGAAGATCGTCGATCTTGGCGAATGGTGGAAGTGTAGCACCGGGCTGCCATTGCCCTTAGGCGGAAACGTTGTGCGCAAAGATATTCCGCTACCAGTGCAACGTGATATCAGCCAGATCATTCGGCAAAGCATCGATTACGGTCTCACACACCGGGACGAAGGCGTCGCTTACTCGCTTGCATACGCACGCGACATGAATTCGCAGCTCGCCAGTAACTTCATCGGTATGTATGTAAACGAATTCACTCGCGATTATGGCGACACCGGACGAGCGGCTATTCGCAAATTTTTAACAAACGCGCACGAGAACAGATACATCGACGCTCGGGTCGAGGTTGAATTCGTCGAATGATCACTCGATGTCCCCGCACCCAGTGACGCGTCATCGCGTTTTCAAAATTTTCTTGCCACACAATTCACGAGCGACGTATCAATGATGGTTCGGTGAAGGCAACGCTGGAAGCGAGGGGCCATCTTTTCCGTCTCAGTCGAGTCGGACCCTGTGTTGGTATGTGCGCCTTACTTGTGTTTGCCGGCTGCAAAAAGGACGAGCCGATCGACGAAGCTGAAGCGGCAGGAAAAAGCACGGCCGATTTTCCGCAAATCACTGCAGACGTTTTCAAGCCGATGGATGGCGGCATTAATCTTTCCCGGGAGGAAATCATGGGCCGTAATACCTGGAATCTTTGGAGCGGCGGCAACGAGCATTTTTGGAATCACGTGGCCCAGGACAGCTACGGTCTCATGGATCTTTTGAAGATGCTCGATAACCGCAAATTTCCACGTGGCAAGCGTTTCAACGTGCTCGGCCTGGTGAATGAGCCGGGTTTCCACGCGGCGAGCAAGCCGGACGAGTTCGGGTTGTGGCTCGATCAAGAGGCGGAGCCTGAACCGGCAGGCATCGATCAAGCAGTCTACGGCAAGCCTTCCGGCGTGCTCGGTTTTCGCCTTTTTCCGAATCCGGATTTCAACGAGGACGCGCGCAAGAAATGGAATGGCGATCGTTTCATGAACGATCCCACTTATTACAACGACAACAAGCTCATCCGTCCATATCGCGTCGGTGTAGCGTGCGGCTCGTGCCACATCTCGCCGAATCCGAGTAACCCACCGCTCGATCCGGAAAACCCGCGCTGGGAGAACCTAGCCTCCGCGATCGGCAATCAGTACATCAACGAGGGAAAAGTGTTCGCCTGTAACGTCGAGAAAGGCGGCTTCTTTTACGAGATGCTTGCCGCGCAACCGCGCGGTACCTCCGATACGTCACGCATCGCGACGGATCACATCAATAACCCGAATGCGATCAATTCGATCTTTTTGCTCGCCGAGCGAGAGCGCATCGCAGTGCCTGAAAAGATGGCCGGCGGAACACTGGCGTTACCTGGAGAGAAAGAGGAGATACCGGTGCCGCACATACTCAAAGACGGCGCAGATTCAATCGGTGTCGCAGGCGCGACGATTCGCGTTTACGTGAACATCGGCATGTTTTCCGAGTATTGGCTAACACGCCACAACCGCTTGATCGGTCTCACGCCGCAAAAACCTTTCGAAATTGCTTATGCGCGCGAGCATTCCGTTTTCTGGCGCGCGACTGAAGAGCGTGTGGCAAATATCGCCGCTTTTTTCCGTCGGCTTCAACCATTTCATCTCGCCGATGCGCCCGGCGGGCAAACTTATATCACCACGGATGCTGCGCTAATGACACGCGGAAAAGAAGTTTTCGCCGAAAGCTGCGCCGCGTGTCACTCGAGCAAACAACCCGCGGCAAACGTGGATCCGCATTCCGGCGAAGGGAAAGCGTGGTTCCGCGCGGCCGTGATGGCGCCTGATTTTTTGGACAACAATTTCCTTTCAAATGAACGGCGTTATCCGCTGACCAAAATTGAAACGAATTCGGCGCGCGCGTTCGCGACGAACGCGAAGGCCGGGCACGTCTGGGACAACTTCTCCTCGCTGACTTACAAGGAGCTCTCGCCGGTGGACGAGCTCGAATTCTTCAACCCGTTTGATGAAACACATCCGATTAAGTTCAAGCCGACGGAAAAGGATGTCGCGCCCGGTTACTATCGCGTGCCGTCACTGGTCAGTGTTTGGAGTTCCGCACCGCTATTGCACAATAACACGCTGGGAAAATTCACTGCCGATCCTTCGATAGCAGGCCGAATCGACGCATTTAACGACGCGATCGAAAAATTGCTCTGGCCGGAAAAGCGTCTGAACAAGGACTCGATATGGCGGACACAAAACGACTGTACTCTGCATATACGCAAGGAGTTTGTGCCGTTCAAAAAACTCCAGCGACTCGCCGATAATGACGGGTACATCAACTTCGGGATGATTCCGAAAGGCACGCCTATAAATCTGGTGGGCAATCTGGAACCAAACTTCCGAAACACGGATCTTTTTTTTAAAGTCGCGCAAAAGTTGATCAAGCTTAAGACCACGAGCGTGTCGCGCGACCAAGCCGCTGCCGAATTCAACCAACTCATTCCGGATCTGCTCACAGCGAACAAATGTCCTGACTTCGTCGAAGACAAAGGACATTATTTCGGCACAGACCTGCCGGATTCAGACAAGCGCGCCCTGATCGAATATTTGAAAACGTTCTAGCGGAATTAATAGAAAGGAAAAAATGGCGGTCACAGTTCCAGAGATGTTGAAGATGTCGCAGGCGCAGCTCGACGATCTGTTCACGCAAAGTGCTGTAGGCGAAATCCCGAGCGGCGAAGCTAAGGGAACAGCGATCGTGGCACCCGGCACGACTTACACGCAGGATATCGCAAACTTCATCAACCACTTCGCTTGGCAGGGAAAAGTTTTTGACCCGGCGAAAGGCGTTTTGCGAAATAAAATTTCCCCGTTCGGACTGAACGCAATCATCGCCAAGGTCTATAAGGGTTCGAGCTGGATGGACAAAAAGGAGTGCATCGTCCTCGACTATTCGGAGACGTCGCTGATTGCTCATTGGGTTCGCGATGAGATTCGCGAAGTCGCGCCACACGTTTACCTCGGCAAAGTTTATTTGGGCAAAAAGCGGTTGATTGATTTCGCCCTGGAGTTTCCGGCTGGCACGTAACCAGGTCGTGCGGCCATCGGAGGTGCCGTGAATTCGAACGTCAGCCGCCCAATGCCGCGAGCCAACACTGGCTCGCCGTTTCTGAACTGGGTGAGCAACACGACGATGTTCCTCCTGCAGATGGAACGCCGGGTCGATCCCTGGCTGCGTCCGATATTCGACGCCACGTTACGCGATCCAGTTGCGCGCTTCGTCACCGCACTAATGAACAAAAAGCGAAAGGACGAAGGGTTGAAAATCGCCGAGGAAAAGCTGTTGCCTAACGAGGAGGAATTTCTCAACTCGGTGATCGAGAGTTTTAACACGCAGATGCGAGGACTTTGGAAGCCCGGTGGTTTTGAGCGCGGTGGGAACACCAAAACTCAAGGCGTCGTGCGCGGCGAATTTATCATTCACGACAATCTTCCGCCGCAATTTCGCCACGGCATCTATGCCAAACCTCAAACGTTCCGTTGCTGGGTTCGCTTTTCCGGGCCGGGTCCTTACATCACTCCAGATATCGACGACGTCGGATTCATGAGCATCAGCATCAAGCTCATGGGTGTGCCCGGGCCGAAATTGATGGACGAGGAAAAATTCACCCTGGACATGTTCGGCGTCTCCACGCCCACATTTGTCACACAAGACATAAAGTCGAATGCGCACCTGCAGAAATGGAGCGTGAAAAACGCGCAGATTTTCCATTTCGTTAATTTCGAGGAACCCCATATCGCAGACATGATCATGCAGGCGTTATGGGTCAAAACGCAGAGCAGCCCGTTTGAAGCTCCCTACTTTAGCTGTGTGCCATATTTACTAGGCGAAGGCCAGGCAATGCAATATTCGGTCTGGCCAAAGACGAACAAGAAAACTTCGATCCCGCGACTGCCGCTGCGTCCACCGGACGATTATCTGCGAAACGCCATGGTAAAGGCGCTGAATGAGGGAGACTTGGAACTCGACTTTCGGTTGCAGCTACAAACCAATCCGTTCCTGATGCCAATTGAGAACAAGGGCGTGCTTTGGCCGGAGAAACTTTCACCACGCGTATCTGTAGCAACGCTTCGGCTGCCAAAGCAGAAATTCGATTCACCGGCGCAAATGGAATTTGCCAGGAAGCTCTCTTACAACCCATGGCATACCATTGCTGAGCATCGGCCACTCGGTAATCAAAGCCGTGCGCGGCAACGCATGTATTTCGAGTTGTCACAGCTACGCCATAACATGAACAACGTGCCTCATTACGAGCCCACGGGTGATGAGGTGTTCGAACAGGCACCATGACTCCTCAGTCGAACTTCATGGTGCTCGCGCCAATCACTCCGGAACGCGAGAGCGAGCTTCGAAAGTTGCTTGATTCGATGAACCGCGGGCCGGGGCAGGTTGATCCGAGTAACTCTCTTTTGCCTTTCGCGGAATTCGACACGCTCCACTTCGCGCGATTCGTTATTCTTGACGACAAAACAACCGACGACGTGCGCGTGTATGGACTACCGCCGCGCATCTATCCGCTGTATCTGGCATTCCTCGGCGATGTCGACGGCGATGCGAACGCGTTTCTGGGCAAATTGATTACGCGCGCCGGTGAAGGCTTGAGAAAAATTTTCTCGTGCTGTCAGGGATTCGGGCCTGACATCGACCTTCTCGATTGGATGAAACAACACGATGCCCCGCCCATTGCCGCCTACGTGAATTGGCGAGGGCGAACAGTGCGCCAAATTCGCGAAGAGGCTGCGCTTTACGAGGCGATTGAGAATCACATTGAAAGTCAGGCAGCAGGTCTCAACGGGTTAGCGCCGCGCGAGCTTCACCACGAATTGCGGACCTTCGTCAACGCGGAACAATCGGCAGGACGCCTGACGTTGTCCCAGCAAAGTCCAACACCGATTGGATGGCAGATAAAAAATCTGGCGCACATGATTGGATTTCCATTGCTGGGTCTGTTGCTGTCACCACTGCTTTTCGTTGCAGCGCCGTTTTACATCTTTGCGCTTCGCCGCCTGGAGAAAAGCGATCCTGTGGTTTGCCCGACCGCAGGTCAAAAATATTCAGAAAACCTTTCGAGCTTCGAGGACCACGATGTCACGAATCAATTCAGCGCAATGGGCAGTCTAAAGCCTGGCCTGGTGCGACGTTTAACAACTGTCGGTGTGCTCAAAACCGTCAACTACGGCGCGCGCCATATTACACGCCCCGGCCGGCTCGGTCGCATACGCTCCATTCACTTTGCGCGATGGGTCTTTGTGGCTGGCAGCGAGCGAATGATCTTTTGCAGCAACTACGACGGCAGCGTCGAGAGTTATATGGACGACTTCATTAACAAAACAGGTTTTGGGCTGAACGCTTCCTTTAGCAATGGGATCGGTTATCCAAGAACGAACTGGCTCGTGCGGGACGGGTGCGTCGATGAGCGAAACTATAAGGAATACCTCCGACGTCATACCTTGGCGAGCCAGGTTTGGTACAAAGCTTATCCAGGGCTTAGCGCGGTCGACTTGGAGAGAAACACTCGGATTCATCAAGGATTAGAGATGTCATCGATGACTGACGAGCAAGCCCGCGAATGGGTTGCCTTGCTATGAGCGAAGTGGATTACGCCGACGCGCAAGGTCTCCTCCGCTTTGGATACGGTCAGATGACGAAGGCGTCGTATGTCCTCGTGCGCATAAAAAACACGGATGCCGCGAAAGCGTGGCTCCGCTCTGCTCCGGTCACGACAGCTGTCGCACAAAAGCCGCCACCGAAGACGGCGATGAACATCGCGTTCACAGCATCTGGCCTCAAAACCCTCGGCGTTCCGGAGTCAATCATTAGCTGTTTTTCGCATGAGTTTAGGGGAGGCATGGGGCAAGAAAGCCGCGCGCGACAACTGGGTGATGTTGGTAAAAACGCGCCGTCAAACTGGAGTTGGGGCAGCTATGGAAAAGAGCCAGATGTGCTTGTGATGTTTTTTGGCGAGCCGGACCAGTTCGATTCGTTTGTCCAAAGCTCGCGCGGTCAGAACTGGAGTGAAGCATTCGAAGAGATCATTTCACTTGGCACCAGCAATCTCGACGGCGACGAACCGTTCGGATTTGCTGATGGCATCAGCCAGCCGGAGATCGATTGGACGCAGCAGTTGCAG
>DATARG010000277.1:0-4168 GCA_036264275.1 Candidatus Udaeobacter sp.
GCCGTGGACAAAATCGACGAGTAACCTGCGGCTCGCTTTCATCGTCGCGGCAGCGTGGACTGCGCTTGAATGGTTGCGCGGCTGGGTTTTCTCCGGCTTTGGGTGGAACGGTCTCGGTATCCCTCTGCATGATAATTGGCCACTGATCCAAATCACAGAGCTCACCGGTGTTGCCGGCTTGTCGTTCATCGTTGCGTTTGTCAACGTGATCGTTCTCACGACAGCATATCGCCTCGTCGTGGAGGCGCGCACACACATGATGCGACCGCATTTTGATTTCACCGTCACAATGGCAGCGATCGTTGGTATTTTGGTTTTCGGATTGCGTGCGACACAGGTTTCGCCGCCCACAAAACCGCTTCGCGTTGCCGCGGTGCAATCGAACGTTCCGCAAAATCAAAAGTTCGATCCGCAATTCACCAGGAGAATCTTCGACCAATTTCGACGGTTGAGCGAAATCGTGCTGCGCTCAAATCCTCCACCTGATTTGTTGGTTTGGCCGGAAAGCTCGATGCCGGGGCCGGTTCTCGCGGATCAGGAGAGCTACAAATTCGTGATGGATCTGGCCGCGTCGTCGGAGACGGATCTTCTGTTAGGAACCATCGATGTAGACAAGCGCGATGTTTACAACGCAGCACTGCTCATTTCCGATGGCGGCGACCGCGTGCAGGTCTATCGAAAAATTCACCTGGTGCCTTTCGGTGAATACGTTCCCGGTCGGCATACAGTGCCGCTACTTGCGCAGATTGTAGGCGATCAGGTGCCCGGCGATTTCAAAGAAGGGAAGGATTATACCCTATTCACCCTGACCAGTACCGAAATTCATGTCGCGCCGTTGATTTGTTTCGAAGACACGATAGGCGAGCTCACGAGACAATTTGTCCTTTCAAACGAGTCAAGTCCCGGTGCAAATCTTCTCGTGGATGTCACCAACGACGGGTGGTTTGAGCGATCTGCTGGCTCCCATCAACATCTGGCAAACGCAATTTTTCGCTGCGTAGAAACGCGTCGGCCAATGATTCGCGCGGCGAACACTGGCGTGACCTGTTTCATCAACCAATTTGGCCGCGTCACTCAGATCCTCCGAGATGATACGGGCAGCACGTTTACTGAGGGCGTGCTTGCCGGTGAAATCAAAGTGCCGACCGACCAGGAACTGACATTCTACGTCCGACACGGCGAGTTATTCGCGAAAGCCTGCGCCGCAATCACGGTTGCTTCCATTCTCGTGCTTCTGGGCGTACGTCGTTGGAAACGGGTGTAGAGGGATTTTATCCGGTGCTCATACAAGCCCCGCTACAACTCGCAGGAATTTCCGCAGTGTGATACAAAAGCACCAATGCGCGTCGAACTGCCGATCGATCATTTATCAGAACTTTGGCCTAACAAATTCCGTGGCGCGCGCATCGGGGCGCTGATTCATCCGGCTTCGGTTTCTTCAAACCTTGAACACGCGTCCCGAACGCTGGAGCGACATAGTGGCGATTTGTTTCGCCTCGCCGCTTTTTTTGGCCCTCAACACGGGTTTCTCGGTCAGACGCAGGACAACATGGTGGAGTGGAAGAGTTACGAGCATCCACGTTTGCACATCCCGGTCTACAGTCTTTACGGCGACCATCGCGAACCGACGGCCGAAATGCTGAAAAGCCTGGATGTTTTGTTGGTCGATCTTCAAGACATCGGATCCCGTTACTACACTTTTGTCTGGACGCTCTATTTATGTATGCGCGCATGCGAGAGATGCGGTACTGCAGTCATTGTGCTGGATCGGCCAAATCCGATCAATGGCGTAACGGCCGAAGGGCCCGTGCTTGATCCGAATTATAAATCGTTTGTCGGCATGCATCCCCTTCCGGTGCGACATGGCCGCACCATCGGCGAACTGGCGCGGCAATTCCGCGAAGAAGCATTCCCAAATTGCGAGCTGTCTGTCCTGTCGATGAAAAATTGGGAGCGCGCGATGTGGTTTGACCAAACGGGTCTGCCATGGGTGATGCCGTCGCCCAATATGCCAACGCTTGATAGCGCCACGGTCTATCCCGCCATGTGTCTGTTCGAAGGCACGAATATTTCCGAGGGACGCGGCACCACGCGACCATTCGAAATTTTTGGTGCGCCGTTTATCGATGCGGAGAAACTTTGTGTCAAGCTAAACGGCTTAAAGCTGCCTGGCGTTTTCTTTCGCGAAAACCATTTCCAACCAACCTTCCAGAAATTTGCCGGTCAAATCTGCGGAGGCGCGCAAATTCACGTCACGGATCGCGAGCGATTCCGGCCGTTTCGAATGGGGGTGGAAATTATCAAGCACCTCCGCAAGACTTACCCTGAGAATTTTCAATGGAAACAGCCCCCTTATGAATACGAATGGAAACGACTCCCCATCGAAATCTTAATCGGCGGTCCAATCGAATCGGTTTTTGGCGACTGATGGTTACTTTCGCGGGTTTTATTCTCATCCTCGCGATCAATTCGCAGCTCTTTGGCAACATCCCATGGCCGGAAGTGATGCAGCGGCTTGCATATGAGAATGACAAACTGGCGCGGCGCCCACAGGGACACAACGGTGAATATTTGGTCGTGTGCACGCTCTATTACACCCCGAAGGAATCGGGTTTCACTTCCGAGCGGGGCTTCGACGCGACGCCAGTCACGAAGCCCGGCTTGAATGGCCGAAAGTATCCGCGCGATTTTCTTCGGTCGGTAAAAAAGGAAGGCGTCGGTCGAATTACGACGCCTGTTAACGGACGATATTATATCCGCTACAACGACGGCGGTTCATACGCGTTTGCTTCCCATGCTACAGGCGGAGGCGGTGTTCTGGTGCCGCGTTATTCGGCAGCGATGACGCAAGGGCACGGTGGTTTGCGTCGCGGAGCGATTATCGAGACTACATCCCCGGAACTGCAGAAAATCTTCGGCAGCAGCCGCTGGAGAATCATGGATACCGGCGGCGGTCTGCGGCGATGGCAGATCGATTGTTATTTCGGTGAGGATGAACCGCTCGGGCCCGGCAAGCTTCAAGGTCGTCCGCGTGCCACGACTTTTGAATACGCTTACGCCAATGCGCGAATCGTAAATTGACGTGCAGCCGTTCAAGATCCGGCTTTGCTTTCACGGCGATCTTAGAGTTTTCCTTGGATCAAAGGCCGAGGCCACAGTAATCGAACGGCAGCTCATCGAAAAGAGCTCGATAAAGGACGTTATTGAGTCGTGTGGCGTTCCGCATCCGGAGATTGATTTGATCTTGGTCAATGAGCAGGCAGTCGGGTTCGATCAGGCCTTGACAAACGACGCAGAAGTGGAGGTTTTCCCTGTTCACGATCGTGGCACTCTTTATACGGATAAACGATTACAAACTATTGGCCTTTTAAGATTTGTTGCTGACGTACACCTGGGAGGACTCACCCGCAATCTTCGTCTCCTCGGATTCGATGTCGCTTACAGCCAAACCGCCAACGACCGGCAGTTGCTCGATGTGATGTGTCGCGAAAATCGGGCGCTTTTGACCCGTGATCGGCGCCTCCTTATGCACGCCATCGTTCAACACGGATATTGGCCGCGCTCCCAAAACCCCAACGAGCAAACTATTGAAATCATCCGCCGTTTTAATCTGTCCGAATTGATCTCACCTTTCACGAGATGCGTGCGATGTAACGCCCTTTTGGAGGAGGCAGCCAAGGCCGAGATAATGGATAAACTCGAGCCGCTTACAAAAATTCATTACGAGCAGTTCCGTCGCTGTCCCGGATGCAAACAGATCTATTGGTTAGGCTCGCACTTTCCTAAACTGCTAAAGAGGATCGAAGAAATTTGCGCACGAGTTCGAGGCAAAGCATAGACTTGTCACCGGCTTAGCGAAACTGGCAGACTGCGCTGCCATATGCAGCTTGCACTCTCGCCACGCGCGCAGTTTGCGGCGTTAGCTGTCGTTAATGCGATTGCGATTAGCGTGGCAAGCGCTCAAGGCCCGGCGCCGTCACCTTTAATATCAGCGCCATTACCGCCGCCGGTGGACGCCCCAGTAGTCGCGCCGCAGCCGAGTTCGGCGCCCGAATTGACGAAAGCCGATTTCGAAGTGTTTCTCGACGCGTTGATTCCTTCACAATTGCGAAATCGAAACATCGCAGGCGCAGTCGTCTCGGTGGTGAAAGACGGGCAGGTGTTATTC
>DATARG010000218.1:0-1517 GCA_036264275.1 Candidatus Udaeobacter sp.
AGTGGGGACGTAGTTCAGTTGGTTAGAACGCTGCCCTGTCACGGCAGAGGTCGCGAGTTCGAGTCTAGTCGTCCCCGCCATTCCTTCATTGAATAGAAGCAACTTAAGCGCGACTAGTTTCTTTCCAACCTGCATCGTTGAACTTTCGAGTCAATCAGGGCCGCGATTCCCTTTTTCCTACTTACGGATGAAGTCTCGATTTGGCTTGGCATCGGCGAAAGAGTTTGTATACTCCCTCCATGCAAGGAACATACTGGACGACCATTGCGCTTGGCTCGCTGTTGTTTATTTCAGCCTCACTGAAAGGCGGGCAGGAAGCGCAATCTGCGTCGCCTGAAACGCTGAAGAAACCGGTCAAAACGGCGCAGCGCGGACGCATCCTGGGAATCGGCGGCGTTTTCTTCAAATCCGCGAATCGAGACGAGATGCGCGAATGGTACGCGAAGCATCTTGGAATTAGTGACAAGGGCGGAGGCGCAATGCTTCCCTGGCGCGAACACGACGATCCGCAGAAGGAACACGTTACAGTTTGGACGGTTTTTCCAACCACCACGAAGTATTTCGATCCGAGCCCGGCGCCATTCATGGTCAACTACATCGTGGACGATATGGACGCGTTGCTCGATCGCTTAAAAGAAGAGGGAGTGAAGATCGACGCAAAGCGGATGGATGCGTCCTACGGTCGATTTGCTTGGATCTATGATTCGGATGGGAACAAGATTGAGCTCTGGCAACCGCTGACTGCAAAACCCTAACGGCTAGGACTCTGCGCATCTCGCTGGGGCGCGTGCGGCTGGCTGCGTAGTAATCGTAGAATTTCCAAGCGCGTTATGCGCTGCCGGCATTCCTGTGGTTCTTTTTCATTCATTGCAAACTGAGTACGAGCGATAAATCGCGAGACGAGGCTTCGCACGATCAAGGTGTCGTAAATTGCGGCTTGACAATCCATAACCAGCGGGTTATGAATTGAATCATGCTTGCAACCTCGGCACAAGTCTTCACGGCGCTTTCCGATCCAACGCGGCGCGCATTGTTTGAACGATTGAGCCGCGACGGAGAGATGACGGTGCGGGTGTTGACCGATGACTCCGGCGTGTCGCAGCCGGCGGTGTCCAAACATCTTGGAGTCTTAAAGCATGCTGGGCTAGTTCGCGCGCGGCATAAAGGGCGACAGACGCATTATCGAGCGCACCCGCGAGGATTGGCACCGTTGGTGGAATGGATGGGTTACTACACCCAGTTCTGGCACGAACGGTTTGACCGCCTGGAAAATCTGCTGAAAAGGATGGACGAATGAATACTGCAGAAACGCGATCAGTGGTGATAGAGAGAGAGCTTCCGCACCCGCCAGAGAAAATCTGGCGAGCGTTGACGCAAGCGCCGTGGGTTCAAGAGTGGATGATGGACAACGACTTCCAGCCGATTGTTGGACATAAATTTAGCTTTCGCTCCACGCCCATGCCGCAATGGAATGGAGTGATCAATTCGGAAGTTTTGGTCGTGGAACCCAACAAGAA
>DATARG010000155.1:0-10230 GCA_036264275.1 Candidatus Udaeobacter sp.
TCCCCGCCGAGGGTGGCCATCGCCAGATCAGGTTCTCGCTTTTTACATTCGAGCGCCTGTTCCAGTTCCGAAAAAATGACGACGTCACTGAGCAAACCGCTGACGAGTGCCTCGAGCGGTTTCGGGCCCTTCACCTTGTCAGTAGCCCATGCGAGCGCCTCGGCCGGCAGAGCTTTTTGCGCCGGTTGCAATGCAGCCGCTGTTAGCGCGGGGATGAGCAGCGCTGCGTTTCCGAGTTTTCTTTTTTTGAGGTGCCCAATGATCTCCGAAACAACTTTCGCATCCTTTAAGATAATGGCATGCAGATTACGGCCCAGAGCGGCCTCGATCGCCTGAATGAATTTTGTATCAACATCGAGTTGCCCAACGAGTGAACCAGCGATCGCATCCCGGAGTTTCTCAGGACTATCGACGCCTTTGAGCAGTGCGTGCGAACCTTCGGCGAGACCTTCACCCTCTTCATTCAACTGACGCAACACCTCCAGCCGCGATCGCTTCTCGGCGAGTGTTCGATGCAGTGTGGCAAGGTCCTGTTCCGCCTGAGCGAGTAGTTTCTCCTTTTCGCGCAGTGTGGACTCGACGTCAATCGGTTGGGTGCGCGCCGCCTTGAGCGAGACAGCAATTTGGCCTAGGATTTTGTCGCGCGCTTTTGCCAACCCTTCGATTTCTTTTAGGAGTTGTTCGATTTGCGCATGAGTCAATTCACGGCGCGCGGTAGTGCCGGTGAGCTCCTCTTCGAGGGCCGAGATCCGACTTTCAGATTTCGACTGCGCGAGCTGCAATTCTTGCAACCGCGTCACGCGGTCACTCCGCTTCCTGTGGATTTCTCCGGCCAAAACGGATAACTCGGTCAGCTCGGCTTCGTTTTGTTTCAATTGTTGCTCGATTTCCGCGATGGAACTATTCGTTCGGTCGATCTGGGCTGCCTGCTCGTTGCGTTTGTTTTCAGCGTCAGCAGCATCGCGTCGCGCGCGTTCGATCAGTTCGGCCAATTCCTCCGCGCGCTGACGGTTGAATTCGATGCGGTTGCGGTGCGACGCAATCTCGCTGTCCAATCGCTGAACCTCTGCGCGGGAATCGGCGATCTCGGTATCGATCTTGTCCAGCGCGACGCGTTCTTCGGAGAGTGCGTTTTCGCCATCATCGATTTTCGCGCGCGTGGTTTTTTCGGCATCCATTAGACGCGCAATTTCTTTGCGAGCCGCGCCCAGGTCGCGCTCGAGCGAAACCAGCTGTTTGGAAGCATGATGTGTCTCAAGCACGCGCAGATCTGCATGCAACGCCTGATAGCGCCGCGCTTTCCCCGCTTGCCGCTGAAGCGAGCCGATCTGGCGTTTCACCTCCTTGATCACGTCGCCGATGCGCAACAGGTTCGCTTCCGTCGCCTCGAGTTTTCGGAACGCCTCCCGCTTTTGCGTTTTGTATTTTGTAATTCCGGCTGCTTCTTCGAAAACTGCGCGCCGATCTTCGGGACGCGAGCTTAAAATCATGTCGATTCTGCCTTGCTCCATCATGGAATAAGCGGTCCGAGCGATCCCGGTATCGGCAAAAAGGCTTTGAATGTCGCGGAGACGGCACGGTGTTTTGTTCAACAAGTATTCCGAATTGCCATCGCGATAAACGCGGCGCGTCACGCGCAGGTCATGCCACTCGACTCCGAATTCTTCCCCGCAATCGGTGAACGTGAGCGAGACCTCCGCAAATCCTACCGGCTTGCGCGTGTCGGCGCCGTTGAAAATCACGTCCGCCATTTCGTCGCCGCGGAGCGACTTGGCGGATTGTTCTCCCAGCGCCCACTTTACGGCGTCGAGCACATTGGATTTTCCGCAACCGTTCGGGCCGACTATCGCGGTGACGCCCTCATGAAAACTGAAGACAGTTTTATCGGCGAACGATTTGAAGCCGAATAGTTCGAGCGATTGTAAATGCATTTTGGGCCAAACCCCGGACCTTCGGAGCCTCAATACAGCAGGCCCATTAGGCTTACAAGAGGAAAATCATACAATTTGAAGGGGTTCTGAAGCTGCGCGGCCACAGGATATTGTGGAAACCCGAGACACCCATGTGGAACGCGACCTCCCGGCGGGTTGGGCGAATGCGCCGCATTTGCCGCGGGTATAGCGCCTTCGGCGAAGAGTGCCATCGAACTCAGGGATCTCGATCCACCTGTGAAGTGGAGCGTGTTGCAATAGTTGTCCAAGTCACTCGTTAACCCGCTGAAGCTGCAAATCCCTCCCATTTAAGAAGCCCCGTCCTTGGCGCGTGGAGCTTAACTCGCACTCTTGCGTTGGACAATTCAATCACTCAGGATGCGCCGATGGCTGATGAATCATCGGCGTGGATACAACAGGAAGAGCGCATTGATCATCAATTGGTTCGCGGTATTGGAATTCCAGCTCTAACGGCGAATATCGTCAGCTCGACAATTGGTGCCGGAATTTTCGTCATCCCGGCGACAGTCGCGAAAGGACTGGGATCCGCAGCACCTCTTGCATTTGTCTGCTGTGCGATTGCGATGGTCTTGTTTGTCACATGTTTCGCGATCGCCGGCAGCCGCGTTTCATTGACCGGAGGGCTTTACGCGTATGTCGAAGTGGCGTTTGGGCGCTACGTCGGATTTCTCGCCGGCATGCTTTACTTCCTCACGGCGCTCGGCGCGGTTGCCGGTGTGGTAAACGTGTTGGCAAATTCCGTGGCGCTGGTCGTGCCGGTCCTCGGCAGTCCCGTAATGCGGATCATCGTCATGCTCGCGGTCTACTGTTCGCTGGTACTAATCAATATTCGCGGCGTTCGTCAGGGCGCCAGTGCCGTCACCGTGATTACGGTTGCCAAGCTTCTGCCTCTCCTGTTGTTCATTTGCGTCGGAATATTTTTTGTTCACAGGCCGAATCTGGCTTGGAGCGGTTGGCCGGGCAGCAAGTCGTTAGGCGACGCCGTCATCCTCTTGATTTTCGCTTTCGTGGGCATCGAAGTGGCATTAATTCCGAGCGGCGAAGTGAAGAATTCGGCGCGCACCGTTCCGCGCTCGGCCTATCTGGCGCTGGTGATTACAACCGTCATTTACCTGATGATTCAGTTCGTTGCACAGGGCACGCTCGGAGCCGATCTGGGTAATCACCCAGACGCGCCGCTTGCCGAATCGGCAGCGACATTCCTTGGCAATTTAGGCCGGATGATTCTGCTGACTGGCGCGAGCATCTCCGCGTTCGGATTTGTTACGAGCGATATTCTGAGCTCGCCGCGAATGATCTTTGCTTTCGGCCGCGACGGCGCATTGCCTCAATTCTTCGCGCATGTGCACCCGCGCTATCGTTCGCCAGACGTCGCGATTGTTACTTACGCAACGATTGCGTTTGCACTTTCAATTAGCGGGACATTCGAAAAGCTGGCGGTTCTTTCGAATGTGGCGGTCCTGTTAATGTATCTGCTTTGCTGCGCTGCTTGCTGGGTATTGGTGCAAAAGGATGTGCGATCGGATGGTGCGCCTTTCAATTTCCCTGGAATGAAAATTGTGCCCGCGCTGGCGATCCTCGCCATATTTTGGATTCTCGCCCACGCGACGGCTCGCGAATTTATCGTGACTGGGATTGTGCTGGTGCTGTCGTCGGTTTTGTACTTCGTACGGAGGACCGTCGCGCGTTCTGAGCATGTAAATGGGTGAGGTGCCAAACTGTTGCAGGGCAAGTGCTCCGCTTGCCGAGTCATTGGCCGGGTAGGTGAAGCGCCCGCCCTGCGACCTTTTCCCTTATTCGCTGTGAGCATTGGACGTTCATGAGAACGCGGCTTTACTCTTGCAATCATGCGCGACAATTACCTCGAGGAGTATTATTCATTCCTGCGGTTTCCGAGCGTCTCGACGGACGACAAGTACAAGGAAGGGTTGGTCGACTGTGCACACTGGCTGGTGACCAAGCTCAACAAGATCGGGCTGCAAGCGCAGCTTGTACCGACGAAGCGTCATCCGATTGTGTGGGCCCGCAACGAACATAAAGACGGACGTCCGACCGTTTTGATTTATGGCCATTACGATGTGCAGCCGCCGGATCCTCTGGAGCTTTGGGATTCGCCGCCGTTCGAGCCTGTCCTGAAAAATGGGTACGTGTTTGCACGGGGCTCCACGGACAACAAGGGTCAAATCCTTGCGCATATTCTCGGAATTCAGGAAACGATTGAGGAGCATAGTGAGCTGCCGGTGAATTTGCATTTGGTGATCGAAGGCGAAGAGGAAATCGGAAGCGCGAATCTCGGCCCTTTTCTCAGCGAAAACCGCGAGGCCCTGAAGTGCGACGTGGCAGTTATTTCCGATACTGGGATGATCGCACGCGGCATGCCGACGCTGAGTTATGGTCTGCGCGGCGTCACTGCCCTTGAGGTTAAAGTGACCGGCCCGAAAATGGATTTGCACTCCGGCGTTTTCGGCGGCGCGGTCGCCAACCCGATCACGGCGCTGGCGCAGTTGCTCGCCACACTGCACGATCGCGACGGTCGCGTGGCGATTACAGGATTTTACGATCGCGTCAAACCACTCGAAAAGTGGGAGCGCGAAGCCTGGCGCAAGCTTCCGGTCGACGGTGACAAATTGATTCGCGATGAGACGGGTGTGCCTGAGCTTTTCGGCGAGGCTGGATACAATTCGGTGGAACGCATCTGGGCGCGGCCGACTGCCGAGATCAATGGAATCGGCGGGGGATACCAGGGGCAGGGGACAAAAACGGTGATCCCAAGCCATGCGTTTGCGAAACTGACGTTTCGTCTCGTTCCAGAACAGCGTGGCGATGCAATTCTCGAACTAGCTGAAGCGCATCTGCAGAAGAATCTGCCCAAAGGTGTCACAATAGACCTAAGCAAAGGCCACACTGGTCCGTGGTATCTCACTGATCCGTACTCGGCGATGGGCGAAGCGGCACAACGTGCGCTGCGCAAAGGTTTCAACCGCGACGCAGCGCTCATCCGCGAAGGGGGCAGTATCCCCATTGTCTCGGAGTTCCGGGAAATTCTCGGGATCGAAACGTTGCTCATGGGACTCGCGCTACCTGACTGCCGCGCTCATTCGCCAAACGAGAATTTTCCGCTCGAAAATTTCGAAGGCGGGATTCGCCTCAACAAAGCCATCCTGCAAGAACTGGCGCACTGATTTCTCGATCCGGCTGCTGTAGCGAGCGCCGTCCTCAGCGCATCCGGCGGGATAACTGCGCTCGAATCTCCGCTGAGGACAGCGAACACTATAATTATGAAATGGCTTCTGATTTTTGTGATCTTGCTCGCGTGCAGTGATGCCGCGCAAACAGACGAAGAGTCGTTAGGCACGAGAATTAAGAGAGTCCTCGAGCCCGATCCAAGTCCGACACCGTCGCGCAAACATCGAAAACACTCGACGAAGGAACCGACGCCTACGCCGTCGCCGGCTGCTTCTTCGAAGCGAAAGAAAGCTTCGCCTACTCCAACTCCGACTGCGACGCCCAAGAGTAAATCAAAGCGAAAAAAAGCTAGTCCGACGCCGACGCCAGAGGCTGAAGAAAGCCCATCGGCAACGCCATTGGAAACTCCGTTGTCTTCGACCTCGGAGCGCGCTCCGGGAAAGAAGGGCTGGCCCAATGTGAGTCTTTCACCCGACGAAATAGAAGGTTACAAAAACTATTCCCCGAAAGTGCGCCAGATCATCGATGCGGGGCTGGCGCTGACGAAACAAAATCTCGGTTACACATATGGCTCTGCAGACCCGAAAAACGGCGGCATGGATTGCTCGGGCTTCGTTTACTATGTGCTCCAGCAAAACGGCTTTCCCGATGTGCCCCGCGACTCCAGCCAGCAATATGTCTGGGTGCGTAAGGCGGGAGATTTCGACGCAGTGGTAAGTCGCAAGGAGGACTCATTCGAGTTTGATGATCTTAAGCCGGGTGATCTGCTTTTTTGGCGCGGCACCTACAATATCGATCGCGATCCGCCAATCACCCATACGATGATTTATCTCGGCCGCGAAAAACGAACGAACAAACGGGTGATGGTCGGTTCAAGCGACGGCCGCACATATGATGGCAAACAACGCTGGGGCGTCAGCGTCTTCGATTTCAAGATGCCGCCACCGCCTAAGAGCGGCGATGCCAAGATCAGTCCGGTTTTTGTCGGCTATGGACGGATTCCAGGATTAAACGCCGACTGACACTACTGACCATCATCGCCAGGCAAAGGAATCGGAGACCGTTTTCCCTGCATTTCGGCGGCGGACTGCATCGGGGAATGACGGACACGCCGTTCATATCCGATAAACGCGATCGCGATGAGGACGAACATGACGATCAGGACAACGCGCTGTTCGTTCTTCGTGAGTTCGAAAATTCGGAACAGGTGTTTCATTTCACTGGGGTCATGTTATCGCTGCGTGTCATGTTGAGCAAAGCCCTGCAACGAGATGCGAAGCATGAGGCCAGGCTTTCCAACATCTCTAGCTTCCGGCACATAATCCGAGATTGAAAGCCTGGCCTCGCGGACTTTGTCCGCTGCCTTGCAGCTTCGCTTCGCTCAGAATGACAAGGACGGTAGCGCTTCATTTTTTCGCGTAACGAATCGGATCTCTTATTCCTGCTTCGCGAAATCCTTTGAGCCGCAGGAGACAAGAATCGCATTCGCCGCAGGCGAGACCTTCCGGCGACGGATCGTAACAACTGTGGGTGAGCGATAAATCGACGCCGCGTTCGAGTCCTTTGCGGATGATATCGGCTTTGGAGAGTTTGATGAGTGGCGTGTGGACCTGGAAGCGTCGACCTTCGACGCCCGCTTTTGTTCCTGCATTCGCCAGTTCCTCGAATGCTTGGATGAATTCGGGTCGACAATCGGGGTAGCCGCTGTAATCGATGGCGTTTACACCGAGAAAGATGTCATTCGCGGGAATGACTTCTGCCCAGGCGAGCGCGTATGCGAGAAAGATCGTGTTGCGCGCGGGAACGTATGTGACTGGAATTTCGTGCGCGATTTCCTTCTCCGCGCGTTGTTTAGGGACGGCGATATCGGCCGTAAGTGCCGATCCACCGAAGACGCGCAGGTCGATTTCTGCGATGCGATGCTCTTTTACGCCTAACGAGTTGGCAACGCGGCGTGCCGCTTCTGTTTCGATTTGATGACGCTGGCCGTAATCGAAGGAGAGTGCGTACACTTCGTAATCCTCCGCGAGTGCGATCGCGAGCGTCGCAGTCGAATCGATTCCGCCACTCAAAAGGACGACTCCGCGTTTCATTTGCTACCTGGATTATGACTTCACACAAAGTCCACAAAGGACACCAAGAAGTTTCAAACTGCGTTGTGAACGTTGTGGTCTTTGTGCGGGTTCCTTTCAAATACGTTCGTCCGGATACTCCGCGCGGACTGTTAGCGCGATGCCGCCGCGCGCGGAAAATTGTGCTGTGATAATTGCTTCCCGCGGGGCGCAGGCTTTCACGAAGTCGTCCAGAATGCGGTTTGTAACCGCTTCGTTGAATGCGCGCTCGTTGCGATAGGACGCCAGATAAAATTTGAGTGACTTGCTCTCGACGCAGAGACGATCGGGGACATAATCGATATCGATCCTGGCGAAATCAGGCTGGCCGGTCACGGGACAAACGGAAGTGAAATCGTCCGTTTCAAAATGAATATGGTAATTTCGTTCAGGTGCAGGATTTGGAAACGTCTCCATGCGCGCGTCGGCTGGCGACGAGGGAAGTTTGGCGTCGCTGTGTCCGAGCAACGTTAGTTCACCTACGCGTTTTCGTTTTGGCATCGCCAATTAGAATAACCCGTCACTCACGGCGTGTTCAACACTCGTGTGATTAGCGCCTGGAAAGTTCGCGATCGATGTCGTTGGTTTGTGTTGAACATTGAGCACCGAACATCGAGCGTCCACATCGGTTGCTGAATGGAAATGGAACCTCAAACCTCAAACATCACAGATCGAACAGGGGTAATCGATGTAATGGCCCACGATGCCAAAACGGGCGAGATCGTTCTCGTGATGAATGAGCCTAACGAATGGGACGGGTCGAATGAGCAATTGATTTTGTTGCAGGAGCGGTTCAACGCGTACGTTTCATTCTTGCTCGACGGCGAAATGGCGGAAGCGCATCCGGAACTCGCCGGCAAACCAACCCGTATCGAATTGCGTTGCGCTCACATGCCAGAAGCGCGTGCTCTCGAATTGCTCGGTCACATTCACGATCAGTTAGGGTTTCAGGAAATAAAACTTGAAGTGGTCGTGCGAGATGAAGCTGCCGGGATGTAGCGTGCGCTGTCCTGACCGAATCATGTAGCGTGCTGCGGACCCGGACTAATGCGCTGAGGATGGCGCAATCTACCGTACTCGGATTTCGGCGTTTTTTTGCTAACATGCGTTTGCATGTGTATTCCTGCAGGAGACGCCGACTCAGTTGCGGCGATGGCAGCAGATGTTGCGTCAATAACTCTGCGCAAAGTCACACTGCGATTGATTCCCTTTTTGTTTCTTCTCTATATCGTGGCATGGCTGGATAGGGTGAACGTTGGGTTTGCGGGGCTGCAGATGAATGCCGATCTCGGGTTCAGTTCGGCTGCGTTTGGTTTCGGTTCCGGCGTGTTTTTCCTCGGCTACTGCCTTTTCGAAGTGCCGAGTAATCTCATTTTACACCGCGTTGGCGCGCGACGTTGGATTTCGCGCATAATGGTCAGTTGGGGCGCCATCTCGGCGACGATGATGTTTGTTCGAACAGCGCCCGCTTTTTATGTGCTGAGATTTTTGCTGGGCGCTGCTGAGGCCGGTTTTTTTCCTGGCGTGGTTTACTACTTGAGTCATTGGTATCCGGAGGGACAACGCGCGCGCGCAATCGCAGCGTTCATGACAGCAGTTCCGGTGAGCGGCGTCGTCGGCAGTTCGCTGTCCGGCGCGCTCTTAACCCTGAATGGATTGTTCGGGCTCGCTGGATGGCAATGGCTTTTTCTGGTGGAAGGAATTCCAGCGATTTTGCTGGGCATTATCGTGCTCGTTTATCTAACAGACCAGCCCGAGGCAGCGAACTGGCTCAGTTCGGCGGAAAAAGATTGGTTGGTCCGCACGCTTGCGGCCGAGCGAAGCTCGCGCCATGGAACACCTCCAATCGGTATCGTTGCGGCATTAACGAACCCGACGATTTGGCACCTCGGGATTATCTTTCTGTTCGCTGCGATCGGTTTTTACGGTTACTCGTTTTGGGCGCCGCTCGTGATTAAGTCGGTCACGGGAATCAGCGACCTTGGCGTTGGTTTGGTAATCGGGGCAATCAGCGCTGTTACGATCGTCTGCATGATAGTGAACAGTGCTCATTCCGATCACACTGACGAGCGCCCGCTGCACGTGGCTGTTCCGTTATTGATTTCGGGCGCCGGATTTATTGGCTGCGGCGTCTCACGCGAACCAACGTTGGTATTGTTTTTTCTCGCGTTGATTCCGATCGGACACTGCGCGGCGTATGGTCCATTCTGGTCGATGCCGTCCCGGTTTCTCACTGGAGCGCCGGCGGCTGCTGGGACCGCCTTGGTAGTGACAATCGCAAATGTAGGCGGCTTGGTTGGTCCTACAATCATCGGCGTAATGAAGGACCGCTTCGGAACGCATGGTCCCGCATTCATGTTGCTTGGTGGATCTGCAATGGTAGGGGCGTTGCTCGCGACGGGTCTCCGGCAAGTTGCGGTCCTACGCGCACCGTAAGCTACTAACTTCGTTTATGAGTGGAACAGTTGAAGCGTTATGGCTTTGTCGATTCCAATCGCGCGAAGAAATCGTCGAACAACGAATCATAAAGTCGGCTCCGCTCAGGGTGATATTGGACGGCGAGGGCGAACGGGTATTTGCGCAGCCGCACTTGCTCGATGATGCCATCGTGCGCAGCCCACGCCTCCACTTCCAAGTCGTCGCCTAACTGATCGATCGCCTGGTGATGGGCGCTGTTCACTTCGGGAAAGCGATGCGATGCTCCACGTGCGTTGCGCAACGGCTGAATATCACCATGCTTTTGGTCCGGCAGATTGTGTCCGTGGATGTCGAGCTTGAGCGTGCCGCCGAGCGCAACGTTGAATACCTGAAGACCTTTGCAAATTGCCAGAATCGGCAATCCGCGAGAAAGCGCCTTTTGGACAGCGTTAAACTCCCACCGGTCGCGCTCGGGGTCGATCTGTTTATCCAATACCGAAGGATCGGGAACTTCCTGGCTCAAAAATTCAGGCGAAATGTCCGAGCCGCCTGAAAGTAAAAGA
>DATARG010000158.1:0-7270 GCA_036264275.1 Candidatus Udaeobacter sp.
AGCCGGACACAACCTGGCGCTGGATGGGAAGTGCAGCTATGGACGGACAGGGAAATCTCGCCGTCGGCTTTAGCGCTTCAAGCTCCAGTATTCATCCCCAGCTTCGTTATGCGGGACGATTGGCGACGGACCCGCTGAACACCCTGGGTCAGGGCGAAGCGCATCTTTTCGACGGCGCCGGCAGCCAAAGCGGCAGCGGCAATCGCTGGGGTGATTACAGCGCGTTGGCGATCGATCCGGTGGACGACACAACGTTCTGGTACACTAACGAATACTACTCAACGACTACCTCATTTAACTGGCGCACCCGCATTGGCAGTTTCAAGCTGGCAACGGGCACCTCGACTCCGACCCCTACACCAACTCCAACAGCAACCGCGACAGCGACAGCAACAGCCACCGCGACTCCGACTGCTACGCCTTCGGCTACACCAACCGCCACAGCTACAGCTACAGCTACAGCTACTGCTACTGCCACTGCAACTCCGACAGTGACGCCAACAGGCACTCCCAGTCAGTTGATCGTCAATGGTGGGTTTGAAGGCAGCCTACCTCCGTGGATAATGTCGGGTTCCGGCGCCTTTTACACCAACAACGGCAACTATCCTCACACCGGCACGGGCTACATTTATTTCGGCGTGAACAACAATGTATCGGGACAAACTTACCAAACAGTCACAATTCCGACGACGGCGACGGGAAATCTGACTTTCTGGTTCAACTGCAGTTCGCAAGAGGGAATCACAACGGCGTATGATTTCTTGTATGTCGAAGTTCGCAACACCAGTGGCACATTGCTGCAAACCCTCGCGACCTACAGCAACAGAGACAAGACCACAGCGGGGAACTACTCACAGAAATCGTTTAGCCTCGCTGCTTACAAGGGGCAGACTATCCGGCTGCAATTTCGTACCACGACTGATTTTTCGTTGTCGACGACGTTCCGGATAGACGATATCTCCTTGCAATAGTCATTGAGATAGAACTTGCAGCGCTGATTACCGAAACGCAGCTTGACGCTATCGTCAGATTGTTGGGCCTCGCGTCCTGGCGAGCGCGTTCCCGCGATGGCGAACTTTTTTCGAGCTTGAATCGCATGAAATCATCTCCCGCACGAAATCGTATACGCCTCGGCCCCTGTAAGAATGCGCCGGAATGACAAGCGTGAGTTAGTGGGGTGCGCACGCAGCCTTGCGACGACTGGCTGCCGATCCTATATTTTGAGAGCGCGCGCGACGCGAGAGATTTAGGAGATCATTATGCCAACAACAATTGCGGCTCCAAAAAAGAAAACGACTACGGCGATACAGGATGATTTTCTGCCGCTTGAAGGGACAGATCATATCGAGTTTTATGTAGGGAACGCCAAGCAGGCGGCGCATTTTTATCAGAGCGCGCTCGGTTTTCAGCCGCTGGCTTACAGTGGACCCGAGACCGGGGTGCGAGAGCACGCCAGTTACGTAATCCGGCAGAATAAGATCACGCTTGTTTTGACAACACCGCTTCGGGCGAAACATGCATTTGCGGCTCACATTCTTAAGCATGGCGACGGCGTGAAAGCGATCGCGTTGAAGGTGAAGGATGCGACTTCTGCCTGGAAGGAGACCACGAAGCGCGGCGGCAAAAGTTATATGGAGCCGAAGACCCTAAAGGACAAGCACGGCAAAATCGTCCTGAGCGGGATCCATACTTACGGCGAAGTCGTTCATCTGTTTGTCGAGCGCGATGATTACACCGGTCCGTTTATGCCGACGTTTGTGAAATGGGAGCCAGTGTTCCGCGCGGCGGAAACGGGGTTGCAACACGTGGATCATTGCGTCGGCAACGTAGGATGGAACCAGATGAACCCGTGGGTGAAGTTTTATGAGGAGGTGATGGGCTTCCGCAACATTCTTACCTTCGACGATAAAGATATTTCGACCGAGTACTCAGCTTTGATGAGCAAGGTGATGAGTAATGGAAACGGGTTCGTGAAATTTCCGATCAACGAGCCGGCTGAAGGCAAAAAGAAATCGCAGGTGGAAGAATACCTCGACTTTTACGATGGCGAAGGGGTGCAGCACATCGCCATGGCGACCAACAACATTATCGAAACTGTGACGGCGTTGCAGCAGCGCGGCCTCGAGTTCTTAAAAGTGCCTTCGACTTACTACGACACACTGCTCGACCGCGTCGGTCACATCGATGAAGAACTGAATGCCTTGAAGCACCTCGGGATTCTGGTTGATCGCGATGATGAAGGTTATCTGCTTCAAATTTTCTCAAAACCGGTGGAAGATCGGCCGACGCTCTTTTTCGAGATTATTCAACGCAAAGGCGCGAAGAGCTTTGGCAAAGGCAATTTCAAGGCGCTTTTCGAAGCCATCGAGCGTGAGCAGGCCGCGAGAGGAAACTTGTAAACAAAGGAGAATCGACAATGCCGTATTATCAAAAAATTGGTGAGATACCGCGAAAGCATCACATCTGGTTTCATCGAAACGGCGCTGGACCGGGTTACAAGAACGAAGGCATCTACTACGAGCATGTAGTTACGACGGAAGGCTTCAACGAAGCGTTTTCAATCATGTATCATCTCCGGCCGCCAACGCGGGTGCGTGACGTAAAACTCTTGAAATGCGAGGAATTGAAGAAGGCCACCTACAGCCCGTTGCGGCATCATCACCTGAAAACGGCGGACATTCCCCGGAAAGGAGATCTCTACACCGGCCGCGTCCCGATTTTGTTTAACCAGGACGTGATCGCGTATCGTTCACGTCCCGAAAAGGCCTACGACAAATTTCAATATTATCGCAACGGCGGCGCCGACGAGATCATCTTCGTTTTCAAGGGTGGGGGAACACTTGAGTCCGTTTTCGGTAAGCAGCGGTATCGCGCTGAAGATTATATCGTAATTCCGCGCGGCATTACGTACCGGCTCGTCCCAGACAGGGTCGAGGAAGAAGATTACCTGATTCTTGAATCGGTGGGACCGGTCCGAATTCCGCAACGTTATCTGAACAAAGAGGGCCAGATCAAAATGGGCTCTCCGTACTCCGAGCGCGACCTCCACGGTCCGACCGAAGCGCTGACGATCGACAAGGATGAAGATACCGAAATTCTCGTGAAAGACGGACCTCGCTGGACTCAGGTGACGATGGCGCATCATCCTTTCGATGTCGTCGGCTGGGACGGCAACGTTTATCCGTTTACGTTTAATGCGCAGGACTTCGAGCCGATTACCGGCACAGTTCACCAACCGCCGCCGATCCATCAGACATTTGAGATTCGCGGTTATGTCGTCTGCACCTTTGCCCCACGCATGCTCGACACACACCCAGAGGCCGTCAGGATCCCGTGGGTGCACGATAATGTTGAGGCGGACGAGGTTTTGTTTTACGTGCGCGGCAATTTCGGATCCCGTCGCGGGATTGAACCGGCTTCGATCACGTTGCATCCGCGCGGAATTCCGCATGGGCCGCATCCCGGAACCATCATCGCGAGCAAGAACGCTACTCGAACCGAAGAGTTGGCGGTGATGTTCGACACTCAACATACACTCGAGCTTACTGAGCAAGCTGTCGCACTGGACGACCAAAAGTACCCGCAGAGCTGGCTGGACTAGGTAGATGGCGTTCTCCGAGCGCGACAGGTATCAACCGGGGTTGTTGAGGCGGCGTGTACTCCAGCTAAGTTAATTCAATGCGGGACGGAAATTCTGAAACTGAAACTGAACTGCAAGCTGCTGAACGTCGCATCAGCAAGATTCCGCGCTGCGGCGCCGCGCGCGTCGCCAGCATGGAACAATCGTTCCTTAACCTGCTCGAAGCAGTCGGTGAGGACCCCAAGCGTGAAGGCTTGCTCAGAACGCCGAATCGCGCTGCGCGCGCATTCGAATTTTTGACCGCCGGTTACAGACAGAGCTTGGACGAAATAATCAACAATGCGCTCTTCGAATCCGAAGCCAGCGAGATCATTCTCGTCAAAGATATCGAGCTCTATTCGTTGTGTGAGCACCATTTGATTCCGTTTATCGGCAAAGCGCATGTTGCTTATATCCCAAACGGAAAAGTCGTTGGCTTATCTAAGACTGCGCGAATCGTGGACATGTTTGCGCGGCGGCTCCAGATCCAGGAGAACCTGACGATGCAAATCGCCGACGCGTTAATGAAGGCATTGCATCCTCGAGGGGTTGGCGTCGTCATTGAGGCAAAACATTTGTGCATGATGATGCGCGGTGTTGAAAAGCAAAACTCGGTCATGAAAACGTCATGTTTGCTTGGCGTTTTCAAAGAGGACGCGAGAACGCGTTCTGAGTTTCTCTCGCTGTTGAACGATTAACCGTACGGCGTCCGGGGGTCAGACGCCAATAAGCTTCGTTGTTTAGCTCCGGGCAAATTGCTGGCTCAACGCACCCAGTGCAAGGGCGGCAAGCAACAGCCCGAAGTCGCGCAATGCGACATCGAAATACCCTGGGATCAGCAGCAGATTGATTATGATTACTGCCAGCCAGACAGCGACGACGTAAGCGAAGATTTTTGGTTTAATCGCAACGCCAATTCCTGCCCCAATTTCGATCACGCCCACGATGAGCATTAATGTGTGTGCGGGTATGGGCGAAATGTTCGCCACTACTCCAGGAAGATATTGATCCCAATTGACCAGCAGGTGGAAGAATTTATCCAGGCCAGCGAGGATTGGGGCAACTACGAATCCGAAGTGAAGGATCCGGTATGCGTGATAAGCGGGCGACGATTCGGCGTTCACCGCAGCGGGTGCAGACGCGGTATGTATTTGACCAGTACTTGTATTCATAAGAAACAATTTCTCCAATCGTATGTCTAATAAGTCAATATATTATTTGACTATTTAGTTTCGGTTGAGAATACGAAACTCGGATGGTTGGCGGAGGCCTTTATCCTCTGGGAAACGCTATTTTATCTGAAACCGACAGGATGGCGTCGGTCTTCGAATGCAATGTTCCTTCACTGGCGACCCGATTAATTCGGTCAGCAACGACTCTGCCAACAGACATGCTTCAGGATGATTTGCTGTTGCGGCGGCGATTGGACAGCCGTTGCCGTAGATAAAGTGCTTTCCATCTTCTTCCTTGAAAGTGGCTGCGCCACCCAGATCTTTGAGAACGCCGAGCGCAGCATTAATTCTTTCCTGCCGCGATTTGCCGCGCAACTCGGGCAAATGTTCGCTGGCTACAGTTCGTCCTGCGGCGCGCATTCCGGCGCGCAAATTTCTTGGGTGAACCTGCCGCGAGAATATCGACATGAGAATCGAGACCAGTCGCCCGTATGCTTTCGGGAATAATTGTTCGGCTTCAGGGCCGAGGGCATATGTGGCGTGGGGTTTTCGAAAGCCCGGCTTCGTGCCCGAATGGACTGCGAGCCTGTCGTGCTCCAAGCTGGCAAGGTGCGCTCGCACCGCGTTGTCGGTCAGGTGCAATTCTTCTGCCAGTTCGTTCACCGTCCTCTCTCGTGTACGCAAAAGATCCAGGATTCTTCCTCTCGTGCTTTTGAACAACCGCTCTCGCCAACCTATATATTTCATTAACTTATGATCATGGGAATCCCGAGTAAGTCAAAAGAATGGTTGACTAATTCTGGCCAGGGATTGGATGGTGATCCCAATTGTTCGCTGGACTGACATTATGCTTCTGACCGTTAGCAAACGTCTTGAATTTTCCGCCTCGCGACGGTTGCACGTCAAAGATTGGAGCGAGGAGGAAAACCTCGCTGTGTTCGGCCCGGAAACGAGAGCGCGGTATGGCAGCGGTCGAAACTACGTGGCTTATCTTGTTTTCAGTGGCCCAGTCGATCCAGCGACGGGAATGCTGATCAACATCAGCGAAATTAAGGATCGAGCTGGGCGAATTCTTCGCGACCGTTTTGATCATAAATTCCTGAACGAAGACAATCCCGTGTTCCGTAACATCCCGCCGACTGTGCTCAACGTTGCCAGGCAGCTCTACTGCGAGGTCGCGCCACTATTTTCTGATGTCCAGGCAAAACTCTGCGCTTGTCACTTGAGCGAATCGCCTGAGCAGAGCGCGACTTATTATTTGAGCGGCGTTGGAGAAACAAACTACTGGCTCGAATTTTCTGCGGCGCGCAAAACGATGTCGCCACATCTGAGTCTAGCAGAAAACGCCCAGTTGTTCGGGCCGGCTACTGCATCGCACGGACATAACTATCGCTGTCGGTTGACGTTTCAGGCGGAACATCTTGATCCGACACGGCCGCTGGTCCGCTACGATGAAATCGATACTTGTGTCCGCGCGTTGCGCGCCGAACTCGATCACAAATATCTTAACGAAGTAATCGGACTAAAAGAACGTCCGCTAACCACTGAGAGTCTGGCTCAATACGTCTATGAACGCGTCAATTCAATGATGCCACTGAATCGCGTTCGTTTGCACGAGCGCGCCGATTTCTTTGCCGAAGCATGGCAAGACAACACGATGTTTTTAGGGCTGCAGGTGCCCTTTTACGCTGCGCATCGCTTGCATGCGGCGATGTTTTCCGATGCCGAGAACCTGAGGCTTTACGGTAAGTGCAATAATCCGACGGGCCACGGCCATGGCTACCTGACAGAGACAACGATAGGGGGCGAATACGACGAGCGCAGTGGAACGCTTTATGATTTCGTTGCATTGAACGAGGCGATTCATGAATCACTGAAACCGTGGCAGGATCGCCATCTGGATCTCGAAACAGAGGATTTTCGCAATGCGCCTTCGACAGGCGAAAACATTGTTCGCGCGCTTTGGCCTAAGATTGATAATCGTGTGAATGAACGGCTAGTGCGATTACGTTTGAGGGAAACGGCAAACAACCGGTTTACGTTGCGGCGAACTTAGTACCGACACTTCTGTAGAGGCAGCCGTGATGGCTGTGTTTATTTTGTGAGCTTCGCAGGCGACACGCCTGCCGCTATAGTTTCTGATTCGGCATTGGAAGTTGAGCGCTCGCCACGCCGTTTCCTTGCGGAGGCGGGTCGGGCATTCGACGTTTCTCCCAAGAGCATGAAACGATATCTCATCACAGGCGCCAGCCGCGGGATCGGCCGCGCAATTGCAGAAAAGCTTGCAGACAAAGATGTGGAACTGCTTTTACACGGACGCGACACGGTCGCGCTGGCACAGACACGCAAGGTTGTCGAGGCGCAATGTGCGAAGGTAACGCCACTGATTCACGATCTCGCGACGGCGCGTGGCGTTTCTGATCTCATCGCCGAAGTCGGCCGGTCCGCGATCGACTTGCTGGTGAACAATGCTGGTATC
>DATARG010000294.1:0-1896 GCA_036264275.1 Candidatus Udaeobacter sp.
CGGGTTCGAAGGTTGCGTCGTTTGTTGTGCTGGGAAAAATCGTGCTCATAGGCTTTGCGCCGGTGCATGGCAGCGCGGGATGGCACGCGATGGTGGCCGGTTGGTCGCCTGTGCTTGCGGCATTAGCGGCATTATCGATCGTAATTGGCAATCTCGTCGCGCTTGCGCAATCAAACGTACGCAGACTGCTTGCCTACTCTGCGGTCGCACACGCGGGTTATACGTTAATTGGGTTTGTCGCCGGTGACCGCGAAGGCTTTTCAGCAGCTTTGTTCTACACGACGGCTTATGCGGTCACGCTCGTCGGCGCGTTTGGTGTTGTCGGCGTGGTGCGGCGAGAAACCGGCGGCGACAATTTCTCGAACTTTTCCGGTCTCGCTTCCCGTTCTCCGTTGCTCGCAGGATGCATGGCAGTCTTCATGTTGTCGCTTGCAGGCATTCCGCCACTGGCTGGATTTTTCGGGAAGTTCTACCTGTTCAGCGCCGCGTTACATGCTGGCGCAAATCAATCCCTTCTTTGGCTCGTCGCGCTTGGGCTCGTCGGCAGTTTCATCTCTCTTTATTATTACCTCCTGGTATTAAAAGCGATTTTTGTCGATACAGGGCCCTTGGCAGTCGCGCAACTGACGGAGCACGTACGATCCGATTTTTTGCAGCGCGCTACGGTCGCGGGGCTTGCTCTGGCCGTTCTCTTCCTCGGCGTAATGCCGAACGTTCTGGCATCACGCATTCTGGCCGCGATCCCATAAGAATTTTAAACAAGAGTGCAATTAACGCTTGACCCGCGCACCGTAAGTTTTGCATCAAAAGAAACGGTCCCATTGCGAAGTTGGTGATGTGAAGATAAGCAGCATCAGCGAGTTCATTGAGCGTAATTTCCGGCATTTCAACGCTGCGGTGCTGAAAGACGCAGCGGATGCCTACATTGCGCATCTTGATCGTGGCGGAAAGATGATGATCACGCTGGCAGGCGCGATGAGCACTGCCGAACTGGGCGTCTCGCTGGCAGAAATGATTCGCCGCGACAAAGTGCACGCCATCACCTGTACGGGTGCGAACATGGAGGAAGATCTGTTCAATCTCGTCGCGCGCAGCAAGTACGAGCGGATTCCAAATTATCGAGAGCTAAGTCCGCAACAAGAAGAGGATCTCCTGCGGCGGCACCTCAATCGCGTCACTGATACGTGCATTCCGGAAGAAGAAGCCATGCGACGAATTGAACACGTGGTGCTCGACGAATGGGTGGCCGCCTCGGAGAACAACCGGAGAGAGTTTCCTCACGAGTTTCTTTATAGAATTTTGCGCGAGTGCCGCCTCAAACAGTTTTATGAGATCGATCCAGCGGATAGTTGGATGGTCGCCGCCGCGCACAAGGAGCTCCCATTATTTGTTCCGGGCTGGGAAGATTCGACCCTTGGAAACATTTACGCCGCGCGCTGCATCACCGGAGTCATCAACAACGTGCAGGCGGTCCGCTCTGGAATCGAATACATGATCGAACTGGCAGATTGGTATCGTCGGGTATCCAAGGATTCGTCCATCGGTTTTTTCCAAATTGGCGGAGGGATTGCAGGCGATTTCCCCATTTGCGTTGTGCCCATGTTGAATCAGGACGTCGTCAGCATGCCGGTCCCGGAGTGGGGTTATTTTTGCCAAATCAGCGATTCCACGACCAGTTTCGGTTCGTACTCTGGTGCGGTGCCTAACGAAAAGATCACCTGGGGAAAACTGAACGTCGGTACGCCGCGGTTCGTGATCGAATCCGACGCGACAATCGTTGCGCCGTTGGTTTTCGCGAAGGTCTTAGGCTGGTAGGCCAAAGCGCGTCAGCGCGCTGCCAACGTTTCGTCACCGATTCGATGGCGTGAGGCGAGCTTTGAACCGAGGATACGGAAT
>DATARG010000011.1:0-4100 GCA_036264275.1 Candidatus Udaeobacter sp.
TCCAGCCCTGTCAAGGCCGTGCAGATTTATCGCGTTCGCTGGTCTTTTCAATTAGCTTTCCTTGTTAATTTGATGGTTAAGCCCTGCACGGCCACAATCTCAGCGTCTTCACCTTTTTCGATCGGCGCGTCGCTGATGGCATTCCAGTACTCGCCTTCGACGAAGACCCTGCCGTTGCGCGAATCAATTGGAGTCAACGTCCTCACGGTCTTTCCGATAAGCGTTTCTTTTCCCACCTTCACCGGCAGCAGTTGCGCGCGCAGCCCTTTTCCGATTACGAAAATAAAAAACGCGGCGGTGACGATTGTCGCAGGAATGATGAAATTCAACGACAAACGAAAGAGTGGATCGGCGCGATCAAAGAGCATGAGCGAGCCGACCAGAAACGCAATGATTCCGCCGACTGTGAGCACGCCGTGCGTGGGCGTGTAAAGATCGAATATGAAAAGCATGATCGCGAGTGCGATCAGAACGAGCCCAGCCACATTGACCGGCAGGATCGCCGCCAGATACAGCGCCAGAATCAATGCAATCGCTCCGACTACGCCGGGAAGAATTGCTCCGGGCGAACTCATTTCCCCGATAATCCCGTAGATCGCGATCAACATCAGGATGAACATAACTTCTGGTCGCCACAGTTTTTGAAATACACGTTCAGCCGGCGACATCTTGATTTCGGTTACTTTTGCGCCCGTGGTGTTGAGCGGTTTGCCGTCCACAACGCGCCCGTTCAATTTTTGGAGCAGATCGGGCATATCGGCTGCGATCAAATCAATGACTTTTAAGTCCAACGCTTTCTGCGCAGTGATCGAAGCACTTTCTTTTACGGCGGACTTGGCCCATTCAATATTTCGTTGGCGCTTGCCCGCAATGGTCTCCATGTAGCTGATCGAAAAGTTCTCCAGCTTCTGCTTCACGGTTTCGTCCGGCTTTTCTTCGCCGCCACTCGGAAAACCGCCGATGGAAACCGGATGCGCCGCGCCGATCGTAGTGGCGGGCGCCATTGCCGCGACATTTGCCGCCAGGGTGATGAAACAGCCCGCGCTGGTCGCGGTCGCGCCGGTGGGCGCGACGTAAACCACAACCGGAATTGGAGATCCCAGGAAGCTTTGCACAATTTTTTGCGTCGAATCGAGCAGACCGCCCGGCGTGTTGAGCTGAATCACCAGACACTGCGCGTTTTGTGCTTTGGATTCTTCTATGCTTCGGGAAATGTAACTCGCGGTCGCCGGCCCGATCGCGCCGTCGACGTTGATAAAACCCACTTTTTCCGCGGCAAAACTTCTCGGCGCCGACGCGGTGGCGAGGCAGAGGAGCAGCGCGACCATGCAAATGGTGGGGCGAGTTCCGCGAGGGCGCGAGTAACGCTCGCAACCTTTCGCTCGGTGTCGCAGAGCGCCGCTCTGCATCGTCAGCTCAAGCTCCTTTCATCGGGTGAAGTTTGATCGCGAAATCGCCTACCTTCGGCTTCACGACTTTTTGGTAATCGCCATAACTCATTTTTATCGCGTCGGTGTGCGTGCCAGCTTCGAACACAATGTAGTCCTGTTCGGCAAGATGTTTGTCGACGTAGGTCGGCAGACCATAAAGATTCCCAAACGGTGGCATCGCTCCAATCACTGAATCCGGGAATAATGATTTGAAGTCGTTTTCCTTGCCGAGAGACACAGGTTTTCCGATTGCTTTCTCGATTTTCTCCAGATCGATGTGGTGATCTGCTGGCAGCACCGCCATTAAATATTGATCGCCGCATTTCAGCATCACCACTTTAGCCTGATGCCGTCCTTTCACGTGTTCCGCTTCTGCGATGCGTTGCGCGGTGACCGCCTCGGCGTGGTGCAGAATCTCGTACCGCGCGTTATTTTGATCTAAACAATCGGACAGTTGTTTCGGTATTCCCATGAGCGCCTCCGCTCAAGAATATCACTCTCCGCCCACCTCTACTATTCCAAACGATGGCGAATCCGTCTCGTCGCGACGGAGAGCGAAGGTTACGATCAAACCCAGCAGACTTACTGCCGACACAATTCCATGAACGCTGTGAAGTCCGAATTTTTCTTTTACGATTGGCAGGAGGAAAACGCCCAACGTTGCGCCAAGTTTCGCAACGCCCGCGGCGAATCCGCCTGCTGTGCCGCGCAATTGTGTTGGGAACACTCCTCCCTACCAGAAATGATGAGCAATCAACGATAACTTCTCCCGTCGTTTAAGACTAGAAGAATCTCCTGAGGGAAATTTATAGCCGGCGCCTCCGATACCGCCCGTGTTCGCGACGAAAAGAACACCGCCGCGAACCTCCTCTGGCGCGAACGAATTGTGTATGCCTACATGCGAAGTTTGCGAAAATGATTATGACAAGGCGTTTGAAATCGTCATGGACGGAAAGCGGCACATCTTCGATAGTTTCGAGTGCGCAATCCACGCGCTCGCACCTGTTTGCCCGCACTGCCGTTGCCGTATCGTCGGCCACGGCGTCGAAGCGGACGGACAAATTTTCTGTTGTGTGCACTGCGCACGCGAATCCGGTGCAACGCAGTTGAAGGATCGCGCCTGAGCGGTGTGTGTTTTTCGCGCCAAAGGCGCAGAGCGGGCGATTTGATGCGGCTGGACTTACCCGCGGCTGCGAAATACAGATGCTGATATGAATTCATTTCGAGCTTGGTTGATCGGGCTGCTGCTTGCATCGTTCGCAGGTTTAATCTCGCTCGCGCAAACACCCGCAGCGAAATCTGCGGCACCGTCAAAAGCCATTTCCGTGCTTCATCCCACCGCGGGCAATAAAGTGAGCGGCACCGTTACGCTCACGCCGGCCGCTGATGGCGTGCAGGTCCACGCGGAAATTTCGGGTTTGACGCCTGGTAAGCACGGCTTTCATGTCCATGAATTTGGCGATTGCAGCGCAGCCGATGCCAGTTCGGCGGGCGGCCATTTCAATCCCACCAATCAACCACATGCCGGGCCAGACGCAGCCGCGCGACACGAGGGCGACATGGGCAACGTGGAGGCAGACGCTTCGGGCAACGCAAAGCTGGATTATGTGGACCATCAGATTTCCCTCGCGAACGATGCGAAATCGGCGATCGGCCGGTCGGTCGTGGTCCACGCGAAACCCGACGATCTGAAGACGCAACCATCCGGTGACTCAGGCGCGCGCATCGCTTGTGGCGTGATCGGGTGGGCAAAAACGCAGTGATCGCCGGCCTTCGGCTGACTCTGACGGAGTTTGGCTTGAAACAGACCACCGCGTAAGGCTCAAGTGCTGTAGTGTGCGCCGTCCTCAACGCACCCATTTTGGAAGCAAGCGGTACGAATTTCCGCTGAGGACAGCGGACGGTACAGATGCTTTGGAAGGCCGTAATCTCTTTGCTCGACAGAGCAGATTTCATCTGATCAAATTACTGGAAACCCACCGCCTTCACGCTTATGCCACGACTATCCAAAATTGAATTGTCACCCGACAACGGGTGCGTCATCGACATGAAATGGAGCCTCGGCCCGCTCAGCTATCGCTCTTCCGGTGCTGGCAAGGTCGAACCTGAACTGACTAAGGAAATTACCCGGCTGCCTGAGCTGGTGCTTTACGATCACATCGGCTTCAAGGGTTCCTACGCACGCACGAATTTGAGTTTCCATTACGTCGGCGATTACTGGAACGATCGGATGAGTTGCGTCATCGTGGTCAGCGGCGTGTGGCGATTTTTTCGGGACGATTATTATAAGGGCCCCTATTGGGACCTGGGCCCCGGCTATTACGAAAGTTTTTTCTCTGAAAAAGGCCCAGACGACGTCGTCAGCTCGTTTCAGTGCATCACGCTGACGTAGGGTAGCGCAGGCATCTCGCGTGCTGGCGAAGCGGTGAATCGGTTCGCGAACTTTCGTCCGTGGCTTTCTCCTAATCCCGCCGAATCTCGCGTACTGCTTCGGAAAAGATTATTTGGAAAAGATTATTTAGGCACGAAGCCGGAAACGTGCGCTAGCTAGACGGCACTGCGACGGAGAACCTCACTCGCGCAGCCCCAGGAGAGGGTGAAACCGGCGCCCCCGTGGCCATAATTGTGAATAACGGTGCGTCCGTCGGCGAGATCATCGCACGTTTCCGG
>DATARG010000025.1:0-17387 GCA_036264275.1 Candidatus Udaeobacter sp.
CGTTGATTTGCCGGTGCCAACCGAACCGGTGGCGAGGATCAGGCCATTTTGATAGCGAGTGAGTAACTTAAGCTGTTCCGGCAATCCTAGGTCGTCTATTGTCCGAACATAGGAATTGATGACCCGGAATACAATCTCAACCCCCAGCCGCTGCCGGACGACACTCACTCGAAAACGAGCGTGTTCGTTCTCGTATGCGAAGTCAGAATCGCCGCGGGTGTTGAGTTCCTCCTTGTACACTTCCGGCATGAAGGCCTCTGCCAGCGCAACGGTTTGTTCGCCGCTCAGAACTGGTGCGTCAGGCCAAATGGGCTGCAACGTTCCGTGGACCCGCCAGATCGGTGGGGCGGCCACCCCTATGTGAATGTCTGATGCACCGGCCTTTTGACCAATCTCGAGGTAGTTATCTACGTGGGGTAGCGGATGCGATTCGAATGAAGGGGCTGAAACCTGGGACATCATGCGGCGAACTATTCATCTACCTCAAGGGACCCACACCAGTCCCAAGAGAAAGACGGCGCATTATTTCCCGCCGCGGGAAGCTTCGCCAGAATAAAAAAACCTGTTTTTTACAAACTCCATGATGACCGGCCGAGCGAGATTTCCAACGAGCTTGATTGCGGCCATTGCAAGGCCCGTTTCCATCAGCTTTTTGTCTCCTTTTTGCCGGGTCTTTGCATCCACGTAAACTTTCTTCTTCCGCATCGGCGCCAGCGCAATCAGGGCCCCGACGGCTGTTGCTGCGCCGAGCCATGAACCCGTCTGTTTCCGAAAAGACCTGCGGAATTTCGCCGGGAAATCCAATTCGTAACGCAGGGCGCGCAATTCACTCGCCACATGCAAACGCGAACGCGCAATCTCGCCAGTCAGCTCGTTGATTGATTCAGAGTTTTCAACCATTCGCGATCTTTCCTTAATTCTTCAACGGTGTCCCGAAACATCGGTTTAGTGATGCGGTTCCGCGCCACGAGTAATAGGACACCCGCGATAATGAAATGCACCAGGGCAACAACCAGCGCTACCACCGGCCATGACGTTCCAAGCAAATGTGCAAGGCCGACAACCGCACCGACGATTAGGAAAACATACCCCATCACGCAAAGCACCACTGCGGCGATAACGCATGCGAGCAATATTAAAATTTGCAGCCCGGCCGCTTTGGATTCTTGCGCAGCCAACGCAAACCGGCTCTCGAAAAATTCCGCAATCGCGCTGAGAAGTCCCAGCGCGTTGTCGAGCAAACCGGAATGTCCCGCAGGATTGCGAGACGAAGGGTTCTCGCTGCTCATTTTCCGCAGCGCTTTCGAAATTAACGCCGGAAGATCAGACCCAGCACGAACCCAATTCCCAGCGCCGTGAACACCGCTTTTGTTGGATTCTCGCGCACGTATTGCTCGGCATCTTCCTGGAATGTTCGAACGCGGCTCGTGGCATCGCCCCATGCTTGTTCCGCTTTGCCGCGTGCATCGCCCCAAGCCTGCTCCGCCTTGCCGCGGTATTCTTCCGCGAAAGCGCCTGCGGCTGATTTCAAGTCTTCCGCTGCTTTACGAGCATGGTCTTTGCTGCTCTGTAATTTATTCTGTGCGTCGGCGTTGGCCGGTGTTGTCTGTTGTCCTGGTGTGTTTTGTTCTGCCATTGTAATCTCCAGTTGGTTTGTTCAGTTCGACTATCCGCGTGCTTTGCTAAATGGGCAAACAGCGGCTTATCTCAAATCAATAAACGCGGCGCGCGACTGAAGCGGACTTGTTAGTCTTGAACGTTTTTTTCGCCGCAACCCTTAACGTCCTGAACCAGCAAGAAAATTGAGAGTTATTGCTCGCGAAAAATAATTCGCGCCTTTGTGAGATCGTATGGTGAAAGCTCCACCGAAACCTTATCACCGGGCACGATTCGAATGAAATGTTTGCGCATTTTGCCTGAGATATGCGCAAGAACATTGCGTTGGCCGGGAAGATCAACGCGAAACATCGTTCCAGGCAAAACCTGGGTCACGGTGCCTTCGGTAATGATCTGTTCTTCCTTCGCCATCGCGCGGCGAATATACGCGCCAGCGCACGCCGCTCAAGGCTGGCCCTAAACGAGCAGCGGCCTTCAGTCCGCCGCTTTCAGGCGAAATCTCGAGTCCGCCTCTGGGTGCGGCACAGACAATATTTCTGCCTTACACGTTATCGGAATTGTTCCAGCGAAAGCGTTGGCAAATATTCGCGTAGCTCCTCACGTTTCCACCACGCGCCAGTTTGGCGAAGTTCATCCAGCGTCGTAAATCGATAGCGATAAAACATCGCACGAATGTAATGCGGTGGTTTGTTCGGGAATGGGTTGTTTGCGAACAAGGCGTTCACGTCATGCGAGCCTTGGAGCAATCGAAAGATCAATGCGGCTAACCATGGATTTTCACGGGGCGATTCCAAAGCCGCAAACCACATCTGCCAGTCGAGTCTCGGTTGATGCGGCGCACACCAACCTGGCGCGCGCTTCACGTCGCCGGGTTTCCATTTGAATTCATAGGGCAGCCAGTCAATCCCGTCGGCGCTGCCTTCAAGGATGATTTCGCAGCGGTCCTTCGTCATCACGCGAAACAGGCCGTAACCGTTTACGACGCGAAATGTTTCGAGTCTTTCGTAAAGCTTCGCCAGTGTGGCTGGTGGTCGACTCAGCGGCTTAAATGCGCTGAAGATTAACCACGCATTAATCGGTAACATCACGATGACTACCCCGATTGCGCTTAACGTAGATAGTCGCTGTGTTATCCATTTCGCGGTTGGAGGGCGGAGCTCGCGCGACGCCGGCCTTGCGTGAGCTCGACCCTCCAAAGCTCGGCCCATTGATGCATCGTCGATCAGCAGCAGGCACAGTGCGATCGTGAGCAAGTTAAAAAAGCAGTAGTTCCCGGTAATCGCGATTGCGAGTTGAAGAAAAATGAGCAACGCAGCGGCAATCAACCTCAGACGTCGCGGCGCCCAGATGAAAAATGGGACAATAATTTCGATTACCAGGCAAAACGCGACGGAAAAATGTTTGAACCATTCAGGACTCTTATCCGCCCACCAGCCGAACACTGTCGGCAGCGGTTGCGACCAGCAATGGTAATCGAGCGCCGTCAGGTGCCACCAGCTGTCGTCGCCGCTCGTTAGCTTCACCACTCCGGACATCACCATCAGTTTGAACAAAAGAAGCTTGAGCAAAAACAAGCCGACACGCGAAACCGGGGCTTCTGTAGTGGCCGGCGTCGCGCCTGCGAATCGATTGCCCTTTGCAGCTGTTATGGCTGCCACTACAGAAAATCGGTTAGGCCACAGCCGCCAGGGCACGAAAAAGATCGATAGGAAACCGGTCTCCAGCAAAAGCACGTCCCATTGAAAGTTGAAAAAGACTTGTCCTGCGGCTGTGAGCGATAAGTACAAAACGAAAAGAGCAAGGAGTGAAACGGCCGGAGCGATCTCAAAAAACAACAGCAACGAACAGAGAACACCGCTGCCGCAAAGAAAATGAAGAAACGCATCGCTCGAGTTAAGCCAGCAAAGCGTCGGCAAAAAAGTGTAAGCGTCTGGTCCGAGTTGGGCCCGAACTGCTGGTAGAAATTGATTGACGGGCGACAACCCGTTCCTGCCCACAAGTCCGTCTACCTGGACCCAAAGCGAGACGAAGGCGATTAAATAGATGACGCCGAGTGTGCGCAGGAACCAATGCTGCGCCCAATGATAGGTAGGCCGCCGAACGTCTTTGCCCCAGAGCAATCGTGTAACCGTCGACGCAAATTTTCGGTGGCGAGCAATCAAGGCATAGCCGGTTTCAGAAATCGCGGCGCACCCGGGCACATGATCGTAGCTCCAAGCCAGCCACTTTCGCGAACACCGGTACGCCAGCGAGCGACACACCGCTTCCGCTGCGAAGAACGCTGCGCCGTCTGGTTGAATTAAGACCAACGAGCGGTTGAATTCATCCGTTGGAACTCCGGGAAAACGCTTAGCTGCTTCCTGAGAGGTGATGTAATCGACTTCACCTGCTGTTATTTCGCGCCAGCGCTTGATCCATAACCGGCAAAAATCACAGTGCCCGTCCCAGATCAACAGAGGTTTCGGGGGCGGATTGGAAACGCGAAGATGCGATTTGTTAGGCATCGACGTTCTTAAGTCGCAAACTCCGCCCATACCGGCGCGTGATCGGAAGGATTTTTTCCGGCGCGCATTTCGCGATCAATTCCCGAGGCAATGCATTTTTTTGTCAGTGATTCGCTTGTCAGAACAGCGTCTATGCGCAGTCCGCGATTTTTTTCGAAGGCGCGCATTTGATAATCCCACCAGCTGAATAATTGGCCTTCCTTGTGATGGATTCGAAGCGTGTCGTGCAAGCCGAGGCTGCGTAAATCATGAAAAGCCGCGCGCTCGGCGTCCGAAGCCATGATGGCCCCACGCCAGAGATCGGCATCGTAAACGTCTATGTCCTCGGGTGCGACATTGAAATCGCCGCAAACGACGAGATCGCGGGATTGTTCTTTCGCAAGACAGTCTCGGAGTCGCCGATACCAATGCAGTTTGTATTCATATGCCGGCGAGCCAACGGCTTGTCCATTAGGCGCATAAATCGAGAATACGCGCAGTTTGCCGACGGTCGCTGCGATTACGCGCGCCTGCGGATCGACTATCTCGTCACAAAGCGACGTTCGAATTTCGAGCAGCTCATTCTTCGCGAGAATCGCTACACCGTTGTACGATTTCTCTCCGTGATTCGTCGATTGATAACCTGCCGCTTGCAAAGCGAGCGCCGGAAATTGTTCGTCGGGACATTTGGTTTCCTGCAGGCAAACAATGTCCGGCTGGGTCGCCTCGAGCCATGCAAAAAAGCGATCCTGCCGTTTGCGTAGCGAATTGATGTTCCAGGAAGCGACCTTCATGTGAACTGTAGGGGACGGTCCATGGCCGCCGTCACGAGTTTAACACGAATCGGCGCTCATAGAGTGCCGCTATACCTCCAATTCCATACCCGGTGTGGGTACGATTACTTCCGAGTAGGGAAGTTCGTTCGATAGTGTGGAGCGCATCCATTCGACCGCCGGAGGGTCACCGTGCACAAGAAGAATTTTTTTCGGCGAAATCCTTTTTGCATAATCGATTAGCGACTCGCGCGTCGCGTGCGCGCTGAGCTGGAACTGTCCTATGTCACAGCGGATGCGTTGCCGTGGTTTGTCTGGATCAAGCGCCACCTCGCCGCCTCTACCTGCGTCCCGCAAGAGTCCGGCTGGCGACTCTGGATTGGCATAACCGACAAAAAAAATCGAGTGCTGCGGGTTCTCGATGATTCGTCGGGCAAAAATATTGGAAAGCGTTTTAGGAATCATCATTCCGCTGGAGAGAACGTACACACGTCCACCGCGTACTGGAGTATCGCGCACCGTTTCATCGTTTAGGACGAATGGCGCAACTTCTCTCATGAGTTTCACGCGCGGCAATTGCCGGCGAGTCGTGTGCGCGCGGCGATCATAGATATCCGTAAATTTCAAGCTAAGACCGCCGATATAAATTGGAAATTCGGGCAGCAGCCGCTGGCGACGAAACTTGTACAGCATCGCAAGGATCTCCTGTGTTTTGCCCAGCGCAAACACTGGAATCAGGACGCATGCGTCACGCTCGAACGCGGCGACCAGCGCTTCGACGAGGCGTTGCTCTTCACCGGCTCGAGTCCAGCCATCGGGTTTTGCATGATCGCCCCTGGTGCATTCCATCACCAGGACATCGATTTTCTCCTCCGGGAAAAACGCCGCCTTCATAAGCGTTTGATCCTCGAAATTGACGTCACCGGTATAAAAAACAGTTTGGCCATGGCCGCGCAGCATTACTCCGGTCGCGCCGAGCACGTGTCCCGCATCGAAGAACTCGAACGTTAAGGTATCCTTTTCGCGCTCGGCTGCCCGTTCGCCGGCGATGGAGATCCGCTGTCGCAACGGACACAAACGCCAGCGTTTAGATGCGCGGTCAATTTCACGATGTGTGAAAAGTGGGTATGACATTTCTCCGATCTCTTCACGTTGCCGTGTCATCACGTTGACGGAGTTGTGCAAGAGTACGCTGCCGATCTCGCCTGTGGCCTCAGTCATAAAAATCCGCGCGCCTGGCAAGCGTCGCATGGCCAGAGGCAGGGTGCCGATGTGGTCCTGATGCGCATGCGACACCAGAATCGCCTCGATGTTGCTATCGGCGATCGCTTTGAGATTAGGCAGCGCATTCTCCCCCGTGTTTTTCGGGTGCATTCCGCAATCGAGCAGAAGCCGGTGTCGACCAATCTCGAGACAGTATGAATTCGCGCCGATCTCCGTGTTCCGTGTGAGATTTGTGAATTTCAAAGTGACTCCCGTGACGTCCTGAAAAGTTTCCTATCAGAGCAGTTATTGTCTGAACAGTCGGTTTCGTGGCCGGTCTAATAAGCGGTCGCCATGGAAGGAGAAACCAACAGGGATCCCAACCCGGATACACATCTCGAGCAGGACATCTGCATCCACATTTTTACTGTCTCATCTGCGATGGTGGGGGTTTGTTTAACGGTCATTGGATTGATTCGTGTCGTTATTACACTTGGACGTGCGGACACGCTGGCGGATGACTTTCTGGCCGCAGACGCACTCCTGTTTTTGATTTCCTGCTTGCTGTCTTACTGGGCGCTGCGTTCGCGGTCGTTGCGCCGAATGCATCGTCTGGAAAAGATCGCCGACGGAATCTTCATTTTCGCCATGATCGGGATGGTGATCATTTGCGGTTTGATCACTTACACCATCTCTGTGCCGGCTCGAACAGGTGCTGGCTAAAGTAGCTCTTCGAAAAGCCGCAGCCAATTCCCGCGCAGAATTTTTTCAATATCAACGTCGCTGAAGCCACGCTCGATCAATCTGCGGGTGAGATTGCTCGCATGTGAATGATTCGTTAGGTCAGGAATGAAGTGCGGGGTTGTAAGTTTTGTGGCTAACTCCCTTTGCCTCGATTCCGGCCACTGGCGGTAAATGAACTCGAAGAAATCGAATCCGATCGCGACGCTGTCGATGCCGATCAAATTCGCGATGTGCTCGATGTGATCGATATAATGGTCGAGCGTGCTTTCTGCTTCTCGCGGGCTCACAAGGATGGAATTGGCACCGATCACCCCGCGGCGTTCCCCGATCATTTTGATCTGTTCATCGCTAATATTGCGCTCGATGTCGTAGTACCGGCGGACGTTCGTGTGTGACACGATCGGCGGCTTTTTTGTGATCGAGATAATTTCCTCGAATCCCGCTGGATTAATGTGCGCAAGATCGATAATTACCCCAAGTGTCTCGCATTCACGGACCACCTCGCGGCCAAAAGCGGTGAGACCCTCGCGCGCCGAGCCGCTCACTGCGAAAACTCCGCCGTGTCCGGCGACATTGCTTCGAGCGTGGGTAAGCCCGATTGAGCGCACACCGAGTTCGTAAAAAACGCGCAATTGATTTAAATCGGTTCCCAACGGCTCGACGCCTTCCATCGTGATGATGAACGCGATCTTTTTCGTTTCTTTTGCCGTTTGAATCTCGCGATAATTTTTGCAAATCGCGAAGTGGTCCGAAGCTGCTGTTTCGGAATAGAGGCGTGCAATTTGATCGAGCGCGACGCGCAGACCGTTCTGGGACTCGCCACGGTGAGTCCGTCCTGTGGCGGACAAGTAGCGATCCTCGATGTAAATCGCCGCGCCGATAACAGAAATATTCCCAGCCAGGAATTCTGGCAAAAATTCTGTTCCCAGAACATCTCTGCGCTCGCGTTTTTCATACAAATCCATCGGCAAATCGAAATGCATATCGATAACTCCGCCGGTTTGCAGCCGCCCGATTCGGTCTTCAACGGATTCGTTCATTGTTATATCGGCCGTCTATCGGCGCCGACTTCCTTAAACCAAACCCCAGAATCGCGGGATGTCACGCCAGGCGGCGAAGCCAGCCGATCTGACTGTAGCGGCGCGATTTGGCGCCAGAGAATTTCTCGTAACTTTGGCTCGAAAATTTCGCAGAAGAAGGATGGAGAGGCAGATCGTTACTGCTTCTGTTCGATGATGGATATATGGTGTGAACAGACAAGGGGCCGCGGTGAGCGGCCGTGGCCCCGACGTACCTTCATTCGTCAGCGTGGAGATTCCCCCGTCCACAAGGCCACAATGGTTGCAGTACCTTTATGACCAGGTAATCAGGCGCAGTTCGTGGGCCTGCATCAGACAGGGGTGCGTAGGCACGACACGGACACTAAACCCATAGGTGCCGCTTTCAGTTGTCGGAACGCTGCCCTGGTAAATGTAATCGCCGTTGCCGTTAGCTTGGCTGCTTTGATTTAACACCGTTGCGGTAGGACTTAGAAGGTCACCGTTGTCCACCTCGCCGTGATACGCTTCGACGCGCACGTGTTGCGGATCGACGGCGCCCAGGTGCACGCGTGCCTTGATCTGCAACGATTCGCCGACGGAAATGCTTTGGCGCTCTTTGTTGGTTACCTGCACGTCAGAAACCTGCACTTGTGGCCAATCTTTGCGCATCTGCGTTTTCCATTGGCTCAGGTGCTTTGCGGCGCCGCAGCTGTCACGAGAAAAATTTTCCTGTGCCTGTGCGGCGGGAATATAAAGTTGTTCCGTGTATTCCTTCACCATCCGTTGCGTGTTGAACACCGGCGTGACGCTGCGAATAGATTCGAGCATCAATTGTAGCCAGGCGAGGGGAAGTTTGCCGTCCGGTTTTGCGTAATAAAGCGGAACGATCTGATTCTCAAGCAACTGGTAGAGGCTGCTTGCGTCCACTTCGTTTTGAAATTCAGTCGTGCCATTGTCGATCTCGGCGCCAATCGCCCAGCCGTTGCTGCCGTCAAAACCTTCGCACCACCAGCCGTCGAGCACGCTCAGGTTGATCCCGCCGTTCGGTGCCGATTTCATTCCGCTGGTGCCGCTTGCTTCCAGCGGACGCAACGGATGATTCAGCCAAAGATCAACTCCCTGCACGAGGCGACGCGCGATGTAGCTGTCGTAATTTTCAACGAAGACCACCCGATTCTCCAAGCCTGGTTCGCGCGTGAACTTGTAAACTTCCTGAATCAATGCTTTGCCCGCTTCATCGCGTGGATGCGCTTTGCCTGCAAAGATGAATTGGACCGGTCGGGTCGCATCGTTCACCAAGCGTTTCAATCGTTCCTTGTCGTTAAACAAAAGTACGCCGCGTTTGTAAGTCGCGAAGCGGCGCGCGAAACCCACAGTCAAAATTTCGGGATCGAGAATTCGATTGACCCTGCGAATCGACTCCGGCGATTCGCCGAGTCGTTCCCGGCGCTGTCGTTCGCGGTCGCGAACGAAATCGATGAGGCGACGCTTGAGTTGCTGGTGCGTCTCCCACAATTGGGCGTTCGGAATGTCGATGACGCCCCGCCAAAAATCAGGTTCAGTCAGGTGTTCCTCCCAATCGCCCAGATGCTTGCGATAAAGCGCCGCAAATTCAGGTGCCATCCACGTTTTCGTATGCACGCCATTGGTGATGCTGGTGATAGGTACCTCGTGCATCGGAACGCCTGACCACACGTCTTTCCAGAGCGAGCGGCTCACGTCACCGTGCAATTTACTGACCCCGTTCGCGTGTCGACTGAGACGCAATGCAAGAATAGTCATACTGAACGGCTCCTCGGGGTTTAGACGCGTGTGCCCGAACGAGAAGAGTTCGTCGAATGGAATGTTTAGTTCTTTTGCAAATTTCCCGAAATATTTTTGCATCATGTCCCGCGAAAACGAGTCGTTCCCCGCAGGAACCGGAGTGTGCGTGGTAAAAACATTGGCCGCCGCCACAATTTGCAGTGCCGAATAAAAATCGAGCTTCTTTTCAACCACGTTCAGGCGGATCCGCTCTAGCGCCAGGAACGCTGAGTGTCCTTCATTCATGTGAAATACGTCCGGCTGGACTCCAAGCGCGGTGAGAGCTTTCACGCCGCCGATCCCGAGCACGATTTCCTGGCGCATGCGCATCTCGAGATCGCCGCCGTAAAGTTCTGCGGTGATGCGTCGGTCCTCCGGGTTGTTCTCAGAAATATCGGTGTCGAGCAGATAGACGTTAACGCGGCCAACGCGCAATTCCCAAATCCTGGCAAAAACTTCCCGATCCAAAATCGGAACCGAAATGAGAAGCTTTATTTCGCCCCGGCGAGCTTCGCGGATCGGCAGGTGATAAAAATTTTGGTTCAGATTAATGGCCGCCTGAACGCCGTCTTTATCGATCCGTTGCCGGAAATAACCGTGGCGATAGAGAAGACCAATCGCAACAAAATTCAGATCAAGATCGCTCGCTGATTTGCAGTGGTCGCCAGCCAGAATGCCGAGACCCCCGGAGTAATTTGGAATTGATTCGTGAAAGCCGAACTCGGCAGAAAAATAGGCGATCGGATTCTTAATCGCGGCACCGGGCCCTTTCTTTCCATACGTATCGTGGCGCCCGAGATATTTCTCAAAATCTTGGAAAACCTGTTTGATCTCCCGTAAGAAATTTTTGTCCTGTGCAAGCTCTTCGAGACGGGATTGCCGCGCAAGCTGCAGCATGCGCACCGGATTATGATTGGTCTCGTTCCAGAGGTCGGGGTCGAGTTCCCGGAACAATCGGCGAGCGGCCGGTTCCCATGTCCACCAGAGATTGAAACTTAGCTCTCGCAACGGCTCAAGTGTCGCCGGCAGAATTGGCGTCACGTTATATGTTTGAAAAGTTGGCATGCAAGTATGCGGGTTACTGTAGCCGCCTCGCTGCGCGAGGCGAGGGCAACTCAGCTTCCACGTTTATTCCCATTTGAATCTGGTCGGGAGAACAGAACAGAAGTAATCAATCTCGAACATGTTTGGGGTCAAGAATACGAATGTTTTTCGGGAAAACGCACGCAGGCCTCTTTCGGTAAACCCGTTCGTTAACACCGCGAGAAGAATCAATTCGCGGCCCCTGTTGTTTCCGGCACCCTTACAGGTGCATCTGAGCCGGGCGATGCCGTTGTGGTGTAAGCACTAACCCGAGAACGAAACCCGCAACCAATCCGCATAGATGTGCGGCCATACTGACCTGCGGCGTGGAAACATCGAATGCGATCTGGATTACAACGATCAAGCCGATATTTGCGAGGCGTTGTCTGGCCAGTGGATCATGATGATGTCGTAACAAAAATCCAGCCCATGTGCCGACCACGCCCATGATGCAGCCGGAAGCGCCTACAAGTTGAGAGACGTGAATGAGTCCAATTGCGTTCAAACCGACCACGCCAGCACTGGATACAAGTCCTGAAATCAGGTAGCAGGCCAGGAATCGGATTGTGCCGATCAACCGTTCGAGTGACGACCCAAGGACGTACAATGCGAAGAGGTTGAATCCGAGATGCAGAAGACCCCCATGTAAAAAAAGCGCGGTGAACAGCCGCCAGTACTCATGTTGCGTAATGACGATTATCGGTTCGAGAGCGCCCATCCGATGCAGGACCATGGGATCGTTCGACTCGCCAGAATACATTTCGAACAGAAACACGAGCACGTTAACCACAATCAACATGAGCACCGCTGGCGCGCTTCGAAGCGGACTGCGCGGAGGAGAAGGGGGAGTTTCGTAATCTGGGCGAGCCGACCTGGACGCAAGTGGATTTGGAGGGTTAGATTTCAAATGGCGGAATAACCGGACTTGCTCGCGTAGTTCACCGGTGGGATGCAGAATTTGGAGAGCTGCACCAACTCTTTCGGCCGACTTGTAATCTCCTTGCGCGGCTAGTTCGGTTATTTTTCGCAATCCAATCGCCGGCAGAAATAGTATAAGGAACCATGCGGTGCCACCGATATACCCGCTGGCATTAGGCCAGAGAAACCACGCGAAGCCGGTCACTGCCAGCACGACGAGCGCGGCGAGGCGCCAACCCCAATAGGGTGCACTCGGGCGCCACGCGCGAGCCAAGACGAGCAGCGACGAAACAATCGCTAGAAAAAGAAAGATGTGATTGAGATTCAAACCGAAAGTTAACAGCCAAAAAAATTACATTGGTAGAACGGGGTGTGAGTTGAACGCTGTAAGCTTTTTCACTTTGTAACTTTTGTAACCTTTCTAACATTCAAGCATGACCATCACTGTCACTGACTATCTCGATGTAGTCTCAAGTTGGTGTTTCTGGTCCGAGCCGACGTGGGCGGAATTAAAAAGGCATTACGACGGGCGCGTTCAGTTTCAGTGGAAAATTGCGCTGATGGACCCCAGTGGTTTGCCAACGTCACGCGAACAAGAGCAATGGTTCTATCGACGCAGTGGAATGATGATGCGTTCGCCATTTATGCTCAACACTGATTGGTACGAGGCAAGTCTTCCAGAGTGGCTCGCACCAAATTGCGTCGCCGAAGCGGCAAAAGATTTTGGTTTCACCGACGATCGTGTCCGTCTCGCGCTTTCTCGAGCCGCGCTGCGCGACGGCAAAAACATCGGTGACTGGAATATCGCTGCTGAAGTCGGGGCGGAGGCAGGCGGAATCGAAACCGGCAAATTGTTCGAGCGCGCGAAATCGCCTGCGATTGAAAAGCGCGTTCGAGCAGCGACCGCCGAATTTCGTGCGTTACAGATCACGCAGCGACCCGCGTTCGTAATCGATACTGAGATCGGGGATCGCGCCATTTTTTCTGGCGTGATCAAACTCGATCCATTGGCAGCGACTCTGGATTCAATGCTCGACGATGCGGCTGCATATGCCGCCCATAAGGCGCACTTTGGCGACCCTCCGGCACAATAGGGTACGGAAGATCGACGCTTAATCGTCACCAGATTGACCTTGCCAGCGCGAAATTGTTGCCTACAACTTCTCTTCGGCTTGCAAACTTAATGCGAGCACTTCGTTGCGGTGAATCGCAGCTGTGGCGAAGAAAGAGTGCTGTGGCGTTTGTGAATGCTGACGCCTGAAATTGCGATAAATGGAATACGGCGTCACGGTGCACTCCCGCTCCGCCGTTGAGGAGACCGATCTAATCTGCAACCACAAATTCGTGTAAACGGCCGGATTCGCGCTCGCGAAGTCCGGGTCATTCTGGCGTCCAACGGCGAACAGCTCGGCGTGATGCGCTTAACCGACGCCTTGCGTAAAGCTCAAACTCTCGGGCTTGATTTGGTGGAAGTCGCGCCCATGGCCAGTCCGCCGGTGTGCAAGATTGTCGATTTCGGGAAGTTCCGATACGACATTTCCAAACACTCGAAAGATAAAAAGCCGGCTAGTTCGAAACTGAAAGAAATTAAGTTCCGTGTTAACATCGACGAACACGATTACCTGACGAAGGTCCGGCACGCGGAAGAATTCCTGGACCGCGGAAACAAGGTGCGTGTTCAGCTGCAATTCCGCGGCCGTGAAATGGCGCACCAGGAGCTTGGAAAGCACCTGGTGGAAAAGGTTCGCGACGATTTATCCAGCATGTCGCAGGTGGAAACCGATCCAAAGATCGCCGGCCGCAATATCACCATGACCTTGGCGCCTTTGCCGGCGAACCGTCGGAAACGAAAATTCACAGCGCTGGAAAGCGAAGAAGCTGGTGCACTAGCCGAGCCGTAATGACCGGCGTCAATTGCGGCGCAGTGGAGCTAGATACCGGGGGGCTTTTCTTAGGGCTTTTTCTTGGCTGGCCCGCGGGTAGGCGAGGGAGTTGGTGATCGCGGCGGGGGAGTTAGCGTCACCATTTCGGCAAGTTTCTTTTCGATCCGTTCTTTGCGCGCCTTTGCATCCTGATTATTGGGATCCGCCTTCAAAATCTTTTCGTTATCCGCCATCGCATTTTGAAGATCGTTTTTTACCTCGTAAATGTAGGCGCGATAAGTGAGGTATTTGACCTCGTTTGGCTTCTGTTTGATAAGCTCAGAGTAGTCGGCGAGAGCTTTGTCGTAATCCTGTATTTTCATTTCGACTGCCGCACGTTGCTCATGAATACGCGGGCCCTCTTGCGGAGTGAGTTTAAGGGCTTCCTCATAATCGTTGAGGGCGTCCCCATATCTCTGCTCGTTTGCGGCCGCATATCCGCGTCGTTGGTAGACTGCCGAGAGCTCATCCGCGTATTTGTGGTCCATGGCCGTGGCTTTCTTAAGCAGATCGACCGCTTTGTCCCAGTCCTGGTTTTTAGCGGCCTCAGCCCCCTCACGGGCCAGTCTATTTGCTTCGGGATTCTTTTTCTCAGCTGCCTGACATAACTGTGAAGCACAGAGCGCCAAAGCCGCGACTAAAGTAAAAGCAAAGGATCTATTCATAGATTTTTTTTAGACGTTGATACTCCTTAGATAATTCGAACCCAGAAGGGTGAATAGTTGGCTGTAAGTTCAACAGTTTCAAGTCTGTTCCGATCAGCGCGAATTTTCGATATCCGTTTTTGGCTCGGGGTCCGATGCGGCGGATGCATAGGGTGCGGGCTCATCCACGCGTGTAATACCCACCGCACGACCGGTCGTCTCGTCAAGTTGAACGAGGGCGCCGCGCAAGCGTACTTCGCCACCAGCTACCGGAAAAGACGACGGCAGATTCGAGATAAACCGATTCATGATCGGATCGACGGCGCGTCCAAGGATCGAATTCACAGGTCCGCACATTCCGGCATCGCACAAGAAAGCTGTGCCGCCGGGGAAGATTTGCTCATCGGCTGTTTGAACATGAGTATGCGTGCCGATGACAGCGGACACTTTGCCGTCCAAAAATCGACCAAGCGCAATTTTTTCGCTCGTGGTCTCGGCGTGAGCGTCGACGATAATGTTCAGCGTTTCGTCGCGCATTTTCATGACAGCTGCTTCGACGGCATGAAATGGATTGTCCAAAATCGGCTGCATGAATGTGCGCCCTTGGACATTAATGACGCCGATTTTTCCCTTAGTCGTTTCAAGAATGATCGATCCGCTACCCGGCGCACCGGTGGGATAGTTCACTGGCCGCAACAAACGGGGTTCAGTATCGATGAACGAAAGGATCTCTTTCTGGTCCCAGATGTGATCGCCGCTCGTGATGACTGAGACTCCTGCGCGCAAAAGATCGATCGTGATTTTGCTCGTAATGCCGCGGCCGCCCGCGGCGTTCTCGCCGTTGACAATGACGAAATCCAGCGCGTGTTTCGACCTCAGCTCCGGTAGTCGGGCTGTCACTGCGGCGCGGCCTGGCTGGCCAACAATATCGCCAAGGAAAAGAATCGTTAACATGAGAGGCGTCTTTCGTTGAATCGTTACATAGTTATATCGGATTTGCGATTCAACGATTTAACCGCTCACCGACTCAACGTGCCGGCGCGGTTGGCCCACATCATAGCTTGGCGAAGCGGCGTCATCCAAGCTTCATTACTCTTATTCACGGCAATCTTTGCAGCAGGCCTCCAGGCGGCTGAAAACATTAGTGTCCTCGGGAACAAGCCGCGATGGGAAGTTCTCGAAAACTACCAGCAGACAATCACGCACGATGAGTTCGCGCACCTGATTAATGACGTTTACTGCACCCATGGGTTCGCACCTGATTTAATTGAAATAAACGACGACACAGCCCGGATTCTGATGAACCGCGGCGCGCAGAAATTCTTTACATTGCGTTTTGCGGTGGATGATTCCGCTCGGAAAGTTGTGCCGCGACTCTGGCGACCGGCGAAATCTTTACCACCTGCGAGACGACACAAGCCGCTCTCGGGTTTAAAAATTGCACTTGACCCTGGTCATCTCGGCGGAAAATGGGCGAAGATGGAGGAGCGTTGGTTTCAGGCCGGCGATAACAAGCCGGTTCAGGAGGGCGATCTTACTTTGTGCGTGGCGCGATTGTTGGCAGTGCGATTGCGCAATCTCGGTGCGAAAGTTTCGTTCGTCCGAAGGAGCGGCGAGCCAACGACCGGCAAGCGCCCGGATGACTTTCGCGAGTTGGCCAAAAAGATTCTGATTAGAAATGGTGTGCCGCAGCCACGTGCCGATGTTCTTGATTCAAATGATCCAGAGAAGGAGCACACCATCCGTTGGCAAAGTGAGATCTTGTTTTACCGCTACAGTGAAATTCGGCGCCGTGCGGCGCTGGTGAATTTCAAACTGCATCCCGATCTCGTGCTTTGTTTGCATTTCAACGCGGAAGGATGGGGGGATCCAAATGACCCGAGCTTGACCGACCTCAATCATCTCCACCTGCTGGTGAACGGATCGTACCTGGCGGAAGAGCTGGAACTTGATGATGAACGTTTCGAAATGATCCGACGGCTTCTGAGTCGCGCGTACGACGAGGAGTTGCCGCTGGCCGATACAATTGCCGTGGCAATGGCGCGCGGGACTGGCCTTCCACCGTACGCGTATCCAACCACTAACAGCACCACGAGAGTCGGTGCCAGCGGTTACGTGTACGCGCGCAATTTGCTGGCCACGCGTCTTTATCGTTGTCCGGTCGTGTACTGCGAGCCGTACGTGATGAACAGCAACGATGTATTCGCCCGGATTCAGGCTGGCGATTACGAAGGAACTCGCAACATCAACGGCGTTGAGCGCAAAAGCATCTTCCGCGAATACGCCGACAGCGTGGCCAATGGATTGGTCGGATATTATACGACGGTGCGTGGTAGGGCCGATTGACCCAATCGCCTTTTGTAGGCGTCTTCGCGTTTCACAGAAACGCCACCGTTTCACGAATGTCCGCGAGCGTTACGTTGTTCGCAAGATAGGCGGCACCAATACGCGGCGTGACGACGAAACGGATTGTTCCACTTTCAAATTTTTTGTCGAACTCCACTGCGTCGAGAATCTTCTTACGCGGAAAATTCCGCGGCAAACGCGTGGGCAACCCGAATCGGGCGAGGAGATCAATGATTGCAGCGCGCTGATCTGTCCGGAGCCCAGCTCTTTTCACCGAGATCGCACACGCGGCGACAATTCCAAGGCTCACCGCTTCTCCGTGCAGGAATTTCCTGTAATTACCGGCGCGCTCGATCGCGTGTCCAATAGTATGACCGAAATTCAGAATCGCACGATGGCCTGTTCGGTCGCGCTTATCTTTAGCGACTATTCTGGATTTGATCTCGATATTGCGCTTGATCAACCATTGTAAGGCAGGCGTTTCGCTTGCTGAGCCCGACCGTGCATTCCACGATTCCAGTCTCCGGAGCATCTTCGCATCTGCGATGACTGCATGCTTGATGATCTCCGCGAACCCTTGATTGAATTGACGAAGCGGCAGTGTTTTCAAAACATCGAGGTCATCAATCACCAGCGACGGCTGATGAAAAGCGCCGATCAAGTTTTTCCCGGCGCGTGTGTCCACCCCGGTTTTCCCGCCGATTGAACTATCCACCATGGCCAGCAGCGTCGTTGGAATTTGAACGTGCGAGATGCCGCGGTGATATATCGCCGCCACGAATCCAGAAATGTCGCCAATCATCCCGCCACC
>DATARG010000031.1:0-7045 GCA_036264275.1 Candidatus Udaeobacter sp.
TTCTTTGAATGCGTCGCCGAGATGATCAAGAACATCGCGCGGCAATAACGATTGCTCGCTCTCGCTGCCGTTAAAGATTGCGATCTCCGCTGCGCGCCCGCATAGCCATGCACCGACTCGCGCGGCATCGTACGGCGAGAGGCCCTGGCCCAGCAATCCGGCGCAGACTCCGGTGAGAACATCACCCATCCCCCCGGTAGCCATCCCAGGATTGCCTGTCGTGTTGTAGCTCAACGGCCGACCCCGTTCGGCGACGATTGTGCGGCTGCCTTTGAGGAGAAGTGTGACTGGGAATCGATCGCAGAATTTCGTAGCGGTTTTGGCGCGCGTCTCCTGTTCTTCAGGGAAGAGCCGTTTCATCTCGCCGGGATGCGGCGTAAGCAACCGTTTGCCTTTGCAGCGCCGCAGCACAGAAGTTTTTTCCGACGCAATGTTTAATCCGTCCGCGTCGAGCACCATCGGTTGTTTCGCTTTTTCGACGAACTCAATGATCTCGGACGAATGCGATTTACCGAGACCAGGGCCCACTGCCCAGACGTCCGCTTTCTCTTTGAGTAAATGACGGTACGACGCGACCGGTTTCACCATTGCTTCCATGAATGATGCGCCGGCGACAATCTCATAAATCTCCTCGGGAACAAAAACTTCCACCAGCCCAGCGCCTGCCCTGAGCGCACCTTGTGACGCCATTAGAGCGGCGCCGACGAATCCCTTGGAGCCAGCTACGACGCCAATGCGGCCAAATTGATTCTTATACGAGTTATATTTGCGTCTGGGGAACAGGCCGCGAAAAGCTGCTGGGCTCGCGATAATTTCCTTTGGTTTCGTTTCGCGCGGCCGCAATTCGCCGAGAGGCACAACCTCGATGCGACCCACATAATTCACCGCATCGTCGGCGACGAGACCCGGTTTGGCGTAACCAATTGTAACGGTAAAATCGGCGACTACACAGTCGCGATCCCGGTTGCCTGAGTCGGTATCAAGACCAGTTGGCAAATCCACCGCAAAGACGTAGGCGCCCTTTGTTGTTCGCAGTTGATTGATGGCGCGACAGCTAGCGCGGATCGGTTCGCGAAGCGGTGGTTCTGCGCCGACGCCAAGCAAGCCGTCCAGAATTACCACCGGAGCAGCAATGCTCGAACACGCTTCTGTGGCGATCTTATTTTCCGTCGGGCCCATCGGCTCCGTGGCACCCGGCGAGAGTTCGACAAGCATGGTGACTGCATCGGCAGTCGCCGATCGCACACCGCCCAGAATCTCCGGTGGTCTCCGGCACAGGTCCGCAAGCTTCTTGCGCATGAGAGCACTGCAATCAGCCTCTTTGAAAGCGAGCCGGATTTCGATTTTCCATCCGCGCTGCTCTAAACACTGCGCGGCGAATAAGGCGTCTCCCGCGTTATTCCCTTTCCCGGCGAATACGATGCATCGACCCGGGATCTGGAAAAATTTGGTGACGACCTGAGCGACACCGGCACCGGCCTTGTTCATAAGCTCCTCAACTTGCACGCCTCGAGCGAATGCGGCCTCCTCTGCGCCTCGCATCTGCGCCGACGTCAAAATTGGCAGGTCCAATCAACTCTCCCGATTTGATGATGTCGCGCTGGCTTCTGAGTCTGATCGTTTCGAGGAGCTTTTCTTTTTTCGCGTGCTCCTCTTGTGCGACTTCTTCGACCGGCTCTTTTTGGAACTCGTGATGTTTGTTTGATCCATGTACGGTTGCAACGGGATGCTCTCGGCGGTCGCAACTCGGGTAGTGCCGAAACCGCTGCCAACAGAATTGCGGCGGCGGATTCCAGCAGCAATTTCTTCGGCGAGCTTTTGACGGTAAGAGCCGCTTTGTGCGTACGCAGCTTCGGTGGGGTTAGTGAGGAAACCGCACTCCACCAGGACCGACGGAATACTCGTCTTGCGCAAGACGTAATAACCGCGGCGCCGCACTCCGCGATTCTCCGAGGGCGCACCGCCGGCGACATAATGATGAATGGCAGAAGCAAGCGGCAGGCTTTCGCGGCTGTAGAAATACGTTTCGATGCCGCTCGCGCCGCTTCGTGGAGTCGCATTGAAATGAATACAGACGAAGATCGCGTTTCGATAGGAATTCGCGATCGCCACTCGCCCTCCCAACGGAACAAATACGTCGGTGCTCCGCGTCATCACCGCGTTATAGCCATTGGCTGACAGGATATTTCTGAGGCGCAGTGCAACATCGAGCGTCATGTCTTTTTCGGCGACTCTCTGGCCCGGAATTCCTCCGCGATCATGGCCACCATGTCCTGCATCGATCACCACAGTTATGGCCGAGCCGTTGTCATCGGAGCTGCGGCTGCTCTTTGCTGCGTACAAACTGGTTGCCAGAAACGTCATCAGCAGACCGGCAGCCGATAAACCGATTGGGAATGAATTCTTGCGCATCATCGGCCGTCATTTGGCGCCGCGGGCGGGCGAGCGGAAAGTTTGGGTGCTTTGCTGCCCGAGCTTTGCCCGGGCGCTTCGGCCATGCCGCCATGGACAGCTACCCCGCCACCGCCCGAATGAACAAGGCGAGGCCGCGTTCTGGTTTCCATGAACGACGAGTGGGTCAGTAATTCGCCGTTTAATCCGACCCGGGCATACGACCAGGTCCGCGGAGACTCGCAATGCAAAACATGCAATTGATTCGAACGATCAATTTCCGCCTGCGGTTGCTCGAAGTCAATGGTGCGGCCTAACGAGTAAGTGGCGTAAACCACGCCTGTGTCTTTGTCTTGTACTCGCACGTACAAAGAAGTATGATCTGGAAAACGATTGGTCATCAACGAATAGGTGCGCACCGCGCCCGATCCGCCGCCGTCGGGAACTCCAACCGTTTGCTCCCAGATCGGCCGCGCGTCCGTGACTTCGAAGACTCGGGTTCCGGAGTAGAAAAATTTTCCCAGATCCGCGAAGTAAATGTTGCTGCGCACATGATAAGCACCGTATTCATAAACGGGATACAGCGGCGTGAGATCGATTTGGCGGGTGACTCTCTGGCCGGCTTGGATCCTTAGAGGTGCCTCCCGATTTGCATCGTTGAGCGGCGCGATCGGCTGTTCGTCGCTCCCGGTGATCTCAAAGCCCAACCAGGATTGACCGTCCGCGTTGTGAAGCTCGATATCGCGTCCGGCCAGATTCGTAATCGCGAGTGTCGCCACAACAGGTTCATGAGCGATGTATTGCAATCGTTTGAATTTGAGATCCACCTGAACCTGCGCTTCGGCTGCAGCGGCAAAAACAAAAACAAAAAACCACGGAAGAACGCGGCGAAAAGTGTCTGCGCGACTCCGTCTGGTTCGGACGCAAGCAACCCGGTCTCGAAGCAATCGCGTCATCGTTCCGATGGGCTCTTCGAGGCAGGAAACTGCTGCAAAAGTCGCGCCGGTTCCGCCTGAACAGCTTGGAGATCATCACCGTAATAAACCCGAACGATGTAGCCAAGATATTTCCGTTGTCCGATGTCCGCCGAATTTTTTGAGCTGCGACTTTTTTGTCCGACCCGAACTTTTGCCGCAGCCTCCGAGAGCGACGACTCGGATAATGCGCCGCCGGTTTTCGCGCGCACGTAGCGCACGAGGAGCACTTCCGGATTCGTGTCCGACCAGTCGTGTTTCGAAGTGAGCCATTCATTGCTAACGTCGGCATCAGTCAGCTTGATGTCTTTGTCGTTCACAATGTCGTAAAGAAAGACCAGGATTTTTACTTTGTTATGGTCGATGACGGCACCGGGTTCCTTTTTTATACCAATCTCAAGCGCCAGATTTGTTTCGGTGTCCGGATCGGATGTTTCCTTGGCTTTCACGTCAGAAATTCCCATCATTGGACCGTCCGGATTGCCGCCGATATCTTTGCGCGAAGGAACGTCCGCTTCCGCAGGGCCGCCGCCTGGCTCGACGGTCGGCTGAGCGGCGACTCCGACTTTCAAACGACGGTCGGCTAAAGCGTATGTCGCGCTGTCCGATGGGGTGATTTGCTTGATTCTGCGCCAAACGTCGTTCGCGCGATCGAACAACTGCATCGACTCGTACGTCTGGGCCTGCTCTTGGAGCACGGCGGTGTTATCTGGTTCACTGTCCAACGCTTCCTGAAAACGTGCGAGCGCGTTTGTCGTGTCGCCGCGTTCCCGGAATCCTTTGCCTTCCTGCAGCAACTGATCAACGACAGATGGAGGTGGTGTGTTCAATACTGCGACCGGTGGAACGCTTGGCTGGGCAGCCGCTGGCACCGGCGCTGAAGGCGACGAAGCCACTGCACGCGCAAGCGTTGCCGTGATTGCCTGGGTCGAGACGCGATTCGCTCGCGCTCGACCTACATAATATGACGACGCAAAGAAAACCTCGGCTATCGCCAGGGATACTATGACCCCAAACGCGATGTGGAAGCCTGGATCGATTTGGATCGCCCGTGAGAGAAGAGTCCGCATAGAGCAATAAAGTCAGTTTTGTACGCGTGGTGTTGCGGGCCTGTCAACAATCTGCCCGGTATTTGACCGCTGAAAGGTCAAAAAGTTAGAACGCCAACCCCTCACTACCGTGAGATATCATCCTGGCTGAGCATTTTAAATCCTTCGCCCATCAGCACAGAGGAGGCGCAATCTGTGTCATCCACGTGCAGGGCAATGGCAGAAAAACCGCGGGGACGAATTAGCAGCGGATAAGCGAAATGCACATTGACCTCCGCCATGACCAATGCTGCGAGCAGTTTTACCAGTTGCGTCGCCACCTCTTTCATCTCAACCACCACCACCTGGCTGACGCCAAAACCAACATTGTTCTCCCTGAATAATTTCTCCACGCCCTGCGGGTCGCTGGCAATAATCCGCGCAATGGCTGAGTCAGTGGATTCCGACACGCTTAGGGCGACAACATGCGTGTGGTGTGTGCTAAGAAGCTTCACAATGTCCAGCATCGCGCCCACTTTGTTGGGTAGAAAGACCGAGAATTGCTTCACCAGTGGCCCTTCCAGCTTGGAACTCGTTTGCGGTAGATTGGCAGTCATTTGAATGATGGCAGCGCGACCGGAGCATGCGGGCGTGCCAGCCCAAACTATCTCATTGTAGGTGTTTCGTTGGCAAACCTAATATGTTCGTTTGGAGCCCGAAGCTAGAACCTCAGTACACTTCACGATTTAACGTGGCGAAGCACGCGCCGCGCCCTACATTCGCTGTTCCGGTATGGAAGATGAAAACGAGCTGATCGGGCTCAGACGAAAAAAACTGGAGATGCTGCGCGCGAAAGGCATTGAACCGTTCGGCAGCGGTTTTGATGTTGGCGGGTCGATCGCGGAGGTGCGCGTGCAATTTAAAGAAGATGAAACATTTCGTGTCGCTGGCCGCATCACCGCACATCGCGACATGGGCAAAAGCCACTTTCTCGACCTGCGTGACGCTACGGGCCGCATTCAAATTTATCTCCACGCAAAAGAGGTTGGGCCGGAATTGTTCGATCTATTTCGGCTACTCGACATCGGTGATTTCATTGGCGTGGAAGGGACATGTTTTATCACGAAGAGTGGGGAACCGACCATAAAAGTCCAAACGTTCCGGCTGCTCGCGAAGACGTTGCGGCCACTCCCGGAAAAATGGCACGGACTGCAGGACATCGAAGCGCGTTACAGACAACGTTATCTTGATCTTCTAACCAACGAACGCTCCCGGACGGTGTTCGAGAAACGCATCGCCATCGTTCGAGAAACCCGGCGCTTTTTTGAGGCACGAGGCTTTGTTGAGGTGGAGACGCCAATCTTACAAACGATAGCCGGAGGTGCTGCAGCCGAACCTTTCAAAACGCGCCACAACGCACTCGGCATCGATCTCTATCTGCGGATTGCGCTGGAGCTTTATCTGAAACGTTTGCTTGTGGCGGGCTTCAACAAGGTGTTCGAAATCAATCGCAATTTTCGGAACGAAGGGATCTCAAGGAAACACAATCCCGAATTCACAATGCTTGAAGCATATTGGGCCTACGCCGATTTCGAAAAAGTGGCGAATCTCGTCGAAGAACTGATTTGCTATCTCGCCGAGAAAGTCTGTGGCTCTCTGACGATCGAACATCGGGATGCTGAGGGGAAGGTTACCCGCACAATTAATTTGCAGCGGCCCTGGCGTCGCGTGCGCTACCGCGACCTGATGCGCGACGTCGCGGGCAAGGATTGGTTTGAGCTCTCGCCTGAGCAACGGCGGCAACGCGCCATGAACGAGTTCAAGCTCGAAATTTTGCCGCAGCTCGCGGACTTCGAGGTGACGCAGCATGTGTTCGAGAAACTCATCGAAGATAAAGCGGTTGATCCGCTGTTGGTAACGCATTGCCCAAAAGAGCTGGTACCGCTGGCCAAACAAAACGTGGAAGACAGCTCGCTCGTCGACGTTTTTGAACTGGTCATTAACGGCGCGGAGATCGCGCCTGGTTACAGCGAGCTGAATGACCCACTTGTGCAACGTCAGCGTCTGGTTGAACAGGCGGGCGAAGAAAAGCAAAACATTGACGAGGAATTTCTGCTCGCTCTTGAACACGGTATGCCGCCGGCTGGCGGTTTCGGGCTTGGAATCGACAGGCTCACAATGCTGCTTACCGGAGCGGAATCCATCCGTGATGTGATCCTGTTCCCCTTACTGAGGCCCAGGAAATAAGAGATTCAGCGTCTGACACAGACGCCCTACAACGACCTTTAACATCGTTGTTGTTTGCACGATGGATTGGAGACGGTTGCACCTTGTTCTATCATTCGCGAATGCGGCGAATCTTTTCACTGCTGTTTTTAATGATCTGCGCGTCTGCTGCGGCGATCGTGCCTGCAAAACCCGAGCATCATGTGGTGATCGTCGTTTGGGACGGAATGCGTCCGGATTATGTGACCGAGCAGAGTACTCCGACGCTGTGGAAACTCGCGCGTGAAGGTATTACTTTTCGAAACCATCATTCGGCGTACCCGAGTGCGACGATGGTAAACGGCACGACCATTGTGACCGGTGTTTATCCCGGCAACAGCGGTATTATTGCGAATCATGTCTATCGGCCAGACATCGATCCTCGCC
>DATARG010000062.1:0-6040 GCA_036264275.1 Candidatus Udaeobacter sp.
GTCGGGCATGGAATTGACTGGGGTCGCCGACGAATGCGACGCTGGCCACGCTCGAAATATGAAAAGGTGATCCATCGCGTGATCGCGCGTGAACCGATGCGCATCGGGCAAAAGCGTTATCAGGTAGATCGGATGAACGGATGGTACGAGATCGAATTTCGAGAAATGGGAACGAAGCGTCGCCGCACGTTTAATCTCGATGAACTCGTGCGGCTATCGGCTGCAAAAAAACCAGCTGCGGCAGCCTCGCGCAAACGCACAGACGGCAAAAAGTGTCGCGCTAAATCCAAGAAATAACGACCTCGACAACGCCGAAGCGGCCGCTGCTGCCGCAATAATTATTGTAAACCCAAGTTCAGCTCGGTGTGCCGCCGTGAAGAAGCGGCTCGGTGGCGATCTCATCCGGCGTAAGCTGCGATTGCAGATGGGTGCGATATTTGTAAAAGCACGCGACGATGGTGAAAATGAGCGCGGCTCCGAACATCAACCAACTGAAGAATGTGAAATACCCGTATGGGCCAAGTTTGTAGCCAAAGGTCAAAATCAAATAGTTCACACCAGCCACAAAGAGTTCGCCCGAGGCGACCGTGAGAAGCCACAAGGCCATGACCGAGCTTTTCATCGAATTCGGCGCCTGCGTATAAGCAAATTCTAATCCAGTGATCGAAACCATTGCTTCGCCAAGCGTGAGGATGGCATAAGCGAGAAGCTGCCAGTTGACGCTCGGTTTGAGTCCAGAATCGATTTGGCCTTGAATCCACACGATCACGACAAATGAGAGCGCGGTAATGAAGAGCCCAATCCCGATTTTGCGCAGTGGTGTAAGCAGAAAAACTTTGTCGATCGCCGGGTAAATGGCGTAATTGACGATTGGAATAAAGATTAAAATCAGAATTGGATTTGCCGTCTGGACCTGCGCCGCGATCAAATCTATTCCGAACCAATGCAGGTTCATTTTCTCCGCCTGCAAGGTCCATTCCGCTCCATTGCTCATTCCCCAGAGCCCCCAGAAAAATAGAATGAAAAAGAAAACCATCGCGATTCTCCCGAGCGTGAGGAGCCCTTCTTTGCTAAACGTTTCTTTCAAGTATCCGAGGCCAGCTGGAGGCACGTGCACCATTTTGTTGCGGCCGCCCCAAAAAAACAAAGTCGCGATCAGCATCGCGACGCCGGGAATTCCAAATGCCCAACCTGGTCCCCACCTCGGATTCGAAAGGAGCCATGGACAAAGAAGAGAGGATATAAACGAGCCGGCGTTGATCGAAAAATAGAACCAACCAAACATTTTTGAGAGCAGATGCTTGTTGGATTCGCCGAATTGATCGCCAACGTTGGCGGAAACGCACGGCTTAATTCCGCCGGCTCCAAGGCAGATCAGGATTAAGCCGACCAGCAACATTACCCGTTGGCCGATGGCGATTCCCCACGACGTGGCCATACAGGCCAGCGTGAGATTGCCAAAACAGTAAACGATAGACAAAGAAAGGATTGTTCGATACTTCCCGAGAAAGCCGTCCGCAAGAATTGCGCCGAGAATCGGGAGGAAATAAACCCCAAACACGAACAGGTGCGTGTACATGTAGGATTCGTTGTCATTCATCGGAGCCAGCACGCCCGATCGATCCAAAATGTAACGGGCCATGAAAACGGTCAGAACCGACTTCATGCCGTAGTAGGAGAAGCGTTCCGCTGCTTCGTTCCCGATGATGTAAGGAACTCCAGGCGGCATCCCCGTGAGGTTCGGCGGCGACCTCATATATTTATGGCTAGCCATGTGATCTCTTTTGCCTAACGAGATTGACCCTGTTGAGGACGAGAGGGAGACTCGTACGAATTCTCCTTTGGTGCTTCCGACCATTCTTTTGAGGGATCTGGCTGCTCACGTTGGACCTCGGGCATCTGACCGATCGGATGTTTCTCGCAAGAAGTGGAAAACAGGGCCGTCGCAAAGAAAATAGCGAGGATGCCCTGTCGAACGAAGCGAGCCATAATGCGCTGGCACAGTTATCAGTCTCTGGCGCTGCGTGCAAGGCGAAAGCGTGGTGGCAGGGCGCGGCCGCCGGGCTCGCCGAATCATTGATTACGATTACGAGCAACATTCCGAGCAAGACTAAGAACGAGAGATAGAGGAAGAGTTATGATTGAAACGCGCCGCCGCAGGATTACTATCAAACGCGGTGGGCCGCACAGAAAGACTCAGCGCGTGGAACGAAGTCGTCGCTCTCGTTCTGCTTTTCGCCGGCACGCTGCTTTTTTTCGCGCTGATTTCCTATACGCCGAAGGATATACCTTCGTGGTTCTGGTTTAGTCACGTTTCACCGGCAAATCATCCTGCCCAAAATTTCATAGGGCCGGTTGGAGCGATCGTCGCAGGCATTTGCTATCAGCTAATCGGCGTTTTTGCCTCGCTATTATTGGCGGCGGTTCTGCTCGGATTCGGCGCGGCGAAATTGTTTTATCCTCGGTTGCGTGTTGTGCTCCGAATCCCGTGGATCGTTTTGTTCCTCATCTCCGGGGCGTGCCTCGATCAAGCGTGGGGGATCACCTATCTACTTGGCAGGAAAGTCCCGGTGGACATCCAAGGGCCGGGCGGCCTTATCGGTTATCGTTTATCGGATGAACATCACGGTCTCCTGCCTGCCGCAGTCGGACCGGTTGGTTCGGTTCTTCTCGTCGTCGCGGTTTATTTGACGACGCTGATTTTGGTTACGGGTTTGCGCCCCATTCATCTTGTCCGGGAGATGGTTAGCCTTTCGCGACGAAGCGTGGCGAAAATGGCCGAATGGCGTGTGCGCCGGAGAATTCGGAAATCGGATCTCACAGAACAACTCAAGACTGAAAAACAACGGCGGGCTCTCGAAGCGCTGCAGAAACAACTTAAAAAGAAAGGTGTTCCCGTTCCTGAATCTGCCGCGACAATGATTTCGCCGGAGGAACTCTCAAGGCGGCCGGCACCGAAGGTCGTTGATACGACCGTTCCATCGAGTGCGCCGGTGGCAATTCGGCGCAGACCTTCTCTCGCGGAGCTGCGCGCGAGTGAAGAAAAGGCAAAGGCTCCTCCCGGCCCAACAAGTGCCGTTTCCAGCTGGGAAGATTACGTCTTGCCCGGGATTGATCTGCTCGAGGAACACAGTCTCGAAGCTCGGACAGCCACCGATCCATCTGAACTACAAGAGGTTCAGCAAGTTCTCATCGACACGTTGGCGCAATTTGGAATCGCCGTTGGGCCTGGCGACATCACAAAGGGCCCCACCATCACGCGCTACGAAGTTTATCCGGCCAAAGGCGTGCGCGTGGACAAGATCGTGAGTCTCGAGCGCGACCTTGCGCGAGCTACCCGTGCAGAACGAATCAACATTCTCGCGCCTATTCCCGGGAAAGACACGGTTGGAATCGAACTTGCCAATACGCGGAAGGTGACCGTGAAACTGCGTGAGCTCTTTCAATCGTCTGATTGGGAGTCGGCGAAAGAGAACGCAAAAATTCCGCTCGCCCTCGGCAAGGACGTCTACGGCAAGACAATCATTGCCGACCTGGCGCAGATGCCGCACCTGCTTGTCGCCGGAACAACTGGCAGCGGGAAGAGCGTGTGTATCAACGCGCTGATAGCCAGCATGCTCTTTCGCTTCACGCCGGAAGAAATGCGTTTCGTGATCATCGACCCCAAAATGGTGGAGATGCAGGGGTATCAATCACTGCCACATCTTGCATTCCCGATCGTGACGGATCCGAAAAGAGTTTTGTTGGCCCTGCGGTGGGTGATCGATCAGATGGAGCGGCGCTACAGAATGTTTGCCAAGGTAGGTGTGCGGAACATTGTTGGGTTTAACGCACGGCCCAAGAAGAAAACACAGAGAGAACTCGATGCTGAGGTAGAAGACTCCGGTGTCTCATCGGATCGCGCGCACAAATCGAGTGAGACATCGGATGCTGCAGCGATCAAGGTGCCGCGCGATGGCGAAGAGGAAGTTCCCGACAGAATTCCCTACGTTGTCGTGATCATCGATGAGCTTGCTGACCTCATGCAGACGGCGCCTGCAGATGTCGAGAACGCGATCGCCCGCATCACGCAAATGGCGCGTGCCGCTGGCATGCACGTGATCGTGGCAACGCAAACACCGCGCGCGGACGTGATCACTGGTGTTATCAAGGCGAATGTCCCGAGTCGCATCGCGTTTCAAGTCGCGAGCAAGATCGATAGCCGCGTGATTCTCGATGAAAACGGCGCCGAGCGTTTGCTGGGCCAAGGTGACATGCTTTATCTGCCGCCGAGTGCCTCACGACTCATCCGCGCACAAGGCGTTCTCGTAACGGACAATGAGATTCACGGCCTCGTAGAATTTATTTCGAAACAAAGTCCGCAGGCATTCGATACGGCCATGCACGAGAAGCTCCAATCTACTAGTGCGCCGGAGGAAGAAGTGACCGCCGAAGATGAAGAGCTGGTTGAAAAATGCATCGAGATTATTCGGCAGGAAAAACGCGCGTCTACTTCGCTGCTCCAGCGCAGGCTGCGACTTGGTTACACGCGCGCGGCGCGCATCGTTGATATTCTGGAGCAGCGCGGTATTTTGGGTCCCGGCGAGGGCGCCAAACCACGCGAGATTTTGGTCGATCTTGATGCTCCCGTTTAGCCGGCTTTCGCTAATGACAATAGAGGGCCTTGGTAAAAAATTTCAGGAAGCACGGGTAGCGAGAAATCTTACGCTCGACGAAGCCGCGCGGATGACCAAGATTCGTCCGCAACGACTGGCGGAAATTGAGGCCGACGATTTCTCGCAATTTCCCAGCCTGGCCTACGCGAAGGGTTTTCTGCTTATCTACGGAAAATTCCTGGATGTTGACGTGACCCCTTACCTGGACGCGTTTGAGGATTCCGAGAGCGTGACCGTAGATGGCTACTCGTACCTTCAGGAGACGGAGCGCGCAAAACCCGTCGCCGCGCCGGTGACTCGGCGCCGTCCGGTTGCTACAGGTGTCGGTGGCAGCAATCGCGTTTCGCCAATGCCGCTCATCGTCGGGATCGTGATTTTAGTGGCCGGCTTTCTTGGCATGAAATTTCTTCTGAACGTGCAGCGCCTGGCGCCTGGGCGAGGGGATTCGAGCGCTCAAACGTCGCCAACTGTTATGCCTGCGGTCGCGTCTGGCGGGTCCAGCCCGGCAGCAGCGCCAAACATTGGCGCTACGAGTGCGCCCGTCGCTTCACCTGTCCCGCCGCTGGGGCCACCCGAAACCCGCAAGGCGTTGGCTGCGAATTCCACAGCGTCCGGGGAGCCGGAAGTGCGTAAGGCGAAGCCCGTGACTAAAGAAGATCTGGTGCAGGCGCGTGCTGGAACCGATTCACCGTCACCAGAAGCAGGTGACCAAAATCGAGTCGCCATTCAGCCGCTCAAAAGAACTTACGTAAAAGTAACGCTCGGCGACGAGGGAAAAGCCGCGTTCGAACGATGGGTCTCGCCTTCTGACGGTCCGGTTGAATTTCACGGTAAGCACGTGTCGATTCGCGTCCTCGATCCTGAAGCCGTTAAGATTACCAAGAACGGACAGGAGCTGCAGCAAAACGACCAGGACGTGACGGTCAAGTAACACAAGTTCTGTTATTCTGAGGAAGCGAGGAATCTCGGATCACTTTTTTGCGCGATCCGCCAACCGAACGTAAATCAGAGATGTTTGAGAGCTTGGTTTCATGTTTCGCATTTCGTTGCAGCGTTTCGCACAAGATGACACGTCATATGGCTTTGAGTGGTAGCTGAAAATGAAAGTCCCAAACACGACAGATGTTTCTCGTAAGCCGAAAGTCGGCATGATCAGCCTCGGCTGCGCAAAAAATCTCGTCGATGCGGAAATCATGCTGGGAAGCGTTTTGCAACGCGGCATGGAAATCACGTCACGCGCGGAGGATGCCGATGTGCTCGTCGTTAACACGTGCGCCTTCATCGATTCAGCCAAGGAAGAATCAATCGAGGCGATTTTGGAAGCGCACCTGCAGCGCGGATTGAATAAGCGGCCGGACCAAAAACTAATCGTAAGCGGCTGCATG
>DATARG010000065.1:0-2855 GCA_036264275.1 Candidatus Udaeobacter sp.
GCCGGTACCGTCCCGCCGAAACTGTTCGGAGTAAACTTTGCCTTGGACACACTGAACGTCTGGTCAGTGCCCGTTGGGTTGTACAGTGTGATGTCGAGCGAACGCGCATGACCGATTAAAACTTTGCCGAAGCTCGCCGAAGCCGGATCCATCCATGTTGCGTTCGCTGCGACCGAGAGGTTCTCGCGTCCAGCGCGCTGAGCTCATGTCGATCACCAGGCCATGCATTTCAGCCGCAAAAAAGTCAGGCCAGAATGTCGGCAGATCTTGAAAGCGGCCGCGGGGACAACTCGTATAGAACTGTCAATCGCCCTGCGTCAGGGCGTCGGCAAAGGCAACCTCCCCGGTTTTGAGATCCAGTTCAGCTTCATCCGGAGTCCCGAACACGCGGGCACGCCTGTCATCGAATTCACCTTCCCACCGCGCGACGACGATCGTTGCCAGACAGTTGCCAATGACGTTCACGCACGTGCGCCCCATGTCCATCAATTCATCGACCCCGAAAATAATGGCGACGCCGATTGGTCCCAATCCTGCGGGCACAAACGAATTGAGTGCTCCTAGAAGAATGACAAGTGATGCCCGCGGCACGCCCGCTACCCCCTTCGAAGTTAGCATTAATGTTAACATCATTGTGATTTGTTGGCCTAACGACATGTGCCACCCCATTGTCGTTTCGGCCGCTTGAGCGACGAACACCGCTGCCATCGCGAGATACAAGGTTGACCCTGTCAGATTGAAAGAATACCCGGTTGGCATCACGAACCCCACGATATAGGGTGGCACGCCGAAACGTTCCATCGATTCCATGGCTTTCGGCAGCGCCGATTCGCTGCTTGTCGTCGCAAATGCGAGCGTCGCGGGCTCGCGCACCGCACGCACGAATGGTCTTAACGGAATCCGCGCAATCCGAATCACCAATCCGAAAATCAAAACGATGAAGATTACGAGAGCGATGTAAAGCGAGCCGATCAATTTCCCCAGGTTGAACAGCACGGACGGGCCTTGCGTGCCAATCGTGTGTGCCATCGCCGCGCCCACGCCGATGGGTGCAAACAGCATCACGTAGTTAGTGAACTTGAACATGACTTGCGAAAGGCTGTCCATCGCGCGGATGATTGGTTTGCCTTTTTCGCCAACGGCTGACAGTGCGAGTGCGAAGACCACACTGAATGCGACAATCTGCAAAACATCGCCCCGCACCATGGCTTCGATCACGCTCGCGGGAAAAACGTGCACCAGGGTTTCGACGAAACTCTGGGGATGAGTTTGGCCGATTGTCTTCAAAATGTCGATGTTTGTAGCGGCGAGAGTCACGCCGGCGCCGGGTTTTGTGAAATTGACAATGGCCAACCCGATCAGGAGCGCGGCCGTAGTGACGACCTCGAAATAGATCAGCGCTTCGATTCCCATGCGCCCTACCTTTCGAAGCGCACCGGCGCCTGCGATTCCCACCACGATGGTTGAGAACACGAGCGGCGCGATGATCGATTTGATCAGGTTAATGAAGATGTCGCGCAAAAAATAAACTGCATTGCCCCAATCAGGCCGCAGCCATCCGATCATGCCGCCGACAATCAACCCGATCATGATTTGTATCGTCAACGAAGGATGATACCAGGGTCGGCGCCTCGGTTGAGCAGCGCTCGCGGTCATGCCCCGTATTAGCACAACGCTCTAATTCGAACAGCGTCCGTTTGGCTCCTCACTCTCGTCCTTATCGCGCTGAGAAATAATTGCAGCGGGTCTGTGTCAATCCCGAAAGCATTCGGGATTCATAGGAACCACAACGTCTAATCGATCAAACGTCGATTGATATCGCCATATGCGTCGATTCTGCGATCTCGCAAGAACGGCCAGTGCGTCCGCTGCTCGTTGACGCGAGCCCAATCAATGTCCGCGGCTATAATCTCTTCTTGGTCGATTGAACCTTTCGCGATGATTTCACCGTCCGGACCGCACACGAAGCTTTGACCCCAAAATTCGATCCCACCCCCACCGGCGGGCACTTCATGACCGACACGGTTCGCTACCGCGACGTAGCACCCATTGGCAATCGCATGACCACGCTGAATCGTCTCCCACGCGGAATGTTGCGCCTTTCCAAATTCTTTTTTCTCGCTGGGATGCCAGCCGATTGCCGTTGGATAAAAGATAATCTCTGCACCGCGCAACGCGGTCAGTCGCGCCGCTTCCGGATACCATTGGTCCCAGCAAACGCAGACGCCGATCTTTCCGCGCGCTGTATCCCACGCCCTGAATCCGAGATCGCCCGGCGCGAAGTAAAACTTTTCATGATACAAGGGATCATCGGGAATATGCATTTTTCGATATTTCCCGAGTAATTTTCCATCTGTATCGATGATTGCCGCGGTATTGTGATAGACGCCAGCGCTGCGTCTCTCGAAAAGCGATGCAATAATTACTGTGCCCGTTTCACGAGCGACTTCTCCCAGCGCAGCGGTTGATTTTCCCGGCACTTCCTCGGCCAAATCGAAGTTTTTATGATCTTCTGTCTGGCAGAAATATTGCGATCGAAAAAGCTCAGGCAGGCAAACGATCTGGGCGCCTCGTCGTGCCGCATCACGAATAAATTCGATCGCGCGCACGAGATTCTTCTCAGGGTCTGCGCCGCAGCGCATCTGAATTAATCCAATCTTTGTCATGTCGAGCGAAGCCGAGACATCTCTCGATGCTCTGAAAACAGCAAGAGATTCCTCGATGTCGCTCGGAATGACAACAGGGTGATCGAGTCGCTATTTCACCGAATCAGCCGGCACGATCTTGATGCTCTCGATCACTACGCGTTTGGTCGGTTTGCTCGGTTCGCCCATGCTGTTCCTGGTCACCGGAAT
>DATARG010000069.1:0-2169 GCA_036264275.1 Candidatus Udaeobacter sp.
TGGGAAATCAAAATGGTTTTCGCGCCATGTTCGCGCAGGTAATTGATAGTCGGCAGGCTTTCCCGGATTCGGGTGTCATCAGTGACACGAATTTTGCCGCCGCGAACTTCGGTCGGCACGTTGAAGTCCACGCGCACCAGCACGCGTTTCCCGCGGACGTCGAGATCGCGGACAGAAAGCTTCGCCATTATTTACCCCTATTTCCTGCGGGTGCCCCCGATCAGTCGGCCAGCATTTCCATCATTTCGACGCAGCGATTGCTGTAGCCCCATTCGTTATCGTACCAGCCGATCACTTTTACGAATCGATTGCCAATCATGAGCGTTAGCTTGCTATCGAAGATGCAGGAGTGCGGATTGCCGACAATGTCCTCGGAAACGAGCGGCTCATCGCTGAATTCGAGCACCCCTTTGTAGCCCTTATCTGACGCCGCATCCTTGAATGCCGCATTGATCGTGTCCACAGTCGCGTCTTTTTCCAGAACCGCGGTGAAATCGGTCACCGAACCGTCCGGCGTCGGCACCCGGAACGCGCCGCCATTGAGTTTGCCTTTGAGCGCCGGAATTACTTCGCCAATCGCTTTTGCTGCACCGGTCGTAGACGGGATGATGTTGATTGCCGCAGAGCGTGCACGTCTCAGATCCGAGTGCGGAAAATCGAGAATGCGCTGGTCGTTCGTGTAACTGTGAATCGTGCTCATGAACCCATGCGCAATGCCGAATCCGTCATTTAATGCTTTCGCCATGGGTGCCAGACAGTTCGTCGTGCAACTGGCGTTTGAGACGATTCTGTCCTTTGTGGGATCGTAAACGCCGTCGTTCACTCCGATGCAAATCGTCACGTCCGGGTCTTTTGCCGGCGCACTGATCAATACGCGTTTGGCTCCGGCTTTTAAGTGCAGCTCGGCCTTATCGCGATTGGTGAATAGCCCGGTCGATTCAAGCACTACATCGACGTCCAATTTTTTCCAGGGGAGGTTCGCTGGATCGCGATCCTTCAAAACTCTAATCTTGTGGCCGCGCACAATAATGTTTTCGTCGTCGTAACCAATCTCTCCGTCGAATTTACCATGCACCGAATCCCACTTCAGGAGATGAGCCAGGGTGTGCGTGTCGGTGAGGTCGTTTACCGCTACAACACGCTCCACCTGTTTTTGTGACATGGCACGAAGGACGTTGCGCCCAATGCGCCCGAAACCGTTGATAGCAAAATTAGCCATAGAAAAAGGTTTGAAGGTTGAAGAGTTAAACCGTTACGCGGAAAACCTTCAACGTCCAACTTCGAGCGAGGGGCTGTAAGGCGGGCGCTTCGCCAGCCTTGGCAATCGGAGCGGTTGTCCTACAACACCGCATAACGTTGTATATTTCTGAATGAAACGCGCTGTCGGAGGGTTGCTGGCCGTGACCTTCTTGATCGTTGCGGAATACGCGGCTGCCGAAACGAAGACCATTCTGGTGTTCGGCGACAGTTTATCAGATGGTTTTATGCTCAAACGGAGCGAAGCGTACCCGGCTTTACTGGCAAAAAAGCTGCGTGTGGCAGGCTTGAATTTTTCCGTGACTAACGCGAGCGCCTCCGGCGGAACAACTGACGGCGGCTTGGAACGCTTACCGCCGCATTTAAGGCACAGAATCGACATCTTGATTCTGGAACTTGGGATTAACGACGCATTTCGCGCTGTGCCGATTGACCAAATCCGAAACAATCTTCAAGAGATCATCGACAAGGTGAAAGCAAAAAATCCAAATGCACATGTGTTGATCGCGGGAATGCAAGTGCCGGGGTATAGGACTGACGATTATGTCTCTGCGTTTGGCCAAATGTTTTCCGATTTAGCGACGAAGAATCGAGCAGCGCTGGTACCGTATTTACTTCAAGGAGTAGGCGGTAACCGTTCGTTAAATTTGCCCGACGGCATTCATCCGAATGCAGCCGGCCAAAAGATCCTTGCTGAAAACGTCTGGCGTGTGCTGGAACCGGTGGCGCGACAAGTGGCGCGAGACAGGGGCGGTTCACCCGAACCGCCCACCGGCGATTGAGGTTAATCGCCCCAACCTGGTACGAAGGCGACCACTGCGCGTATTTGGCACGTTAGATAAATAGACAAGCAAACACGATGGACCCTGCACGACCGACTGATCCCGATCCGGCCGATCCGTTTTTCGCGGA
>DATARG010000168.1:0-18395 GCA_036264275.1 Candidatus Udaeobacter sp.
TGGCTTCGTTCACAACCAGCCCCCATTGTTCACTGGTACTCGCATGCACGAACGTCTTTGCTAAACCGTAGTAAACCGGCAATTCCTCGTACGGTTTGAAGCCTGGCAGATGCACGTGCTCATTCAGCTTGAGCGTTGAGATTTGAGATTTGAGAGTCTCCCGCAGCGGCCCATCGCCTAACAGCACTAAGTCCCACATTGCTTTCGCACCGCTTTGCGATTTCTGTCGGTACTCCGCATAAGCCCTGATCAGCCAAGTGAGATTCTTCTTCTCGATGAAACGCGATGAAGCGAGAAAATAGTTCTCCGGCAAGCAGTGCTGTTTTTTGACCTCTGGCTCCTGACGTCTGACCTCTTCCGCCCTTCGGCGGAAATAATCATTCTCGACGACATCGTAACCGGTAAAGATTCGTTCGCGGGGCATCCCGAGTTTAACCAGATATTCGACGTGTCGCTCGCCGCCGACGAGTGCGGCGGAGTACAAACCGACGATTCGCCGCTTGATGGCTTCCTTCCACCAGGTGCGAGCTTCATCCTGACGAGAGCTCTCAGACATGACGACCATCGGTATCCTGCGGCCAACACAATAGTTCGCGGCAATGAGCGATCCGAAATTATTCCAGCCGTTGACGGCCACCACATCGGGATTCGTCTTCTCCAAAGCCGATGAAAATGCTCGCTGGCGCTCGGCCTTTCTCGGGTACTGCTCAGTTGCTTCCGGGAAGAGGGACAATTTTTGGTAGCGTGCGGGCGTTGCCGGTGCCCCCCACGCGTCATGGCCTTTGGCTGACCATTCAATGCCGGTCACCGACAACCTGTCAGCCGCAGCATTCAGCCGGGCGTGATGATAAGGACCGATGTGATGAAAAATAACCGCGACAGCAGGCTTGCGCTCCATTGTCGCACGAAAGATTAACTTCCAATCTTCCGCATAACCACCCGAATGTTTCCGAACGTGGATTCGGCGTTCAAACGCAACCTCGCTAGTACCAAATGCGGAAGTCCAATGGAAGCGAGCCGCCACCGGCTGTCCCGCCAATTGCAGCCCCTGTTGAATCCTTGGCTCCGACTTTGACTGGCGGTGGCGAAAGTGGCTGTTGGCCTTTCGACTTGAGCGAATCGTTCAGTGCGGGCAAATCCTGCGCGAGAAGTTGATCGAATTGCTTTGTCACATCGCTGAGTTCGCGTTTGAGCGTGTCAATGTAGGCCATCTGGTAGGCGGCCGGTTTACCTTCATAACTGAGAATTGCTCCGTAAAGCTGGTCGGTGTGTTCACGCAAACGTTCTTCGCCGGTGATTGCACCGCCTTCGGTTGTGGCGACAATCTTCTTTCGCACAGCATCGACTTTCCCGTCGAAATCTGAAACCTGCTTGTGAAGCGCATCGCCTTCTGGCAACGCGGCACCGGTCTGAGCCAGCGTTTGTCGCAGGCCGATAATCCGATCCATCAGCGCGCTCTCATCCCCAAATAAGCCGCGAACCCTCATCGCCGCATCGAACTGTGCCTTTCGATCGGCTGAATTGAACTTCGCCCGGCGATCGAGACCGACCGTTAGTTTGGTGTCGTAAACCTTGCCTGCCTTCGTTAGGCGCACGGTGTAATCACCGGGCACAAGCCGCGGTCCGCGAATTCCACCAACAGCAATTTGCGCCGCAGGCGGCACACGCGGCGGTTTCGCCCGCATGGTCCACATCACACGATTCAATCCCGGTCGTTTGCTCGCCGGCACTTCGTCAACAACCCGCCCGGACGAATCCAGAACTTCGAGCTTCATTTTTCCAAATAAATGCCGCTCGCGCTGATAATAATTAATCACGGCAGAGTCGGGCGGATTCTCGCCAACAAAAACGGCGTCGCCATTGGCCCATCCACCCTGGCCTTCGATGCGCTGTTGCACCGGCCGCGCCGAGACAAAGGCAACGTCCTGTTTCAACAAATCGGGAGTCAACGCGCGCAACGGCGTGATATCGTCCACTATCCAGATCCCGCGGCCATGGGTAGCGAGAACCAGATCGTTATCGCGTGGCTGAATTGCCAGATCGCGAACTGCAACAGCAGGAAAATGGTTGCCCTTAAATTGTGCCCAGCCTTTTCCGCCATCAATTGAAACCCAGAGTCCGAATTCCGTGCCAAGGAAAAGAAGATCAGGCTTAACCAGGTCCTCCTTAATCACGTGTGCGTATCCACGAACGCTCTTGACGTCCTGAGGCGTGACGAGCGGCGTCCAGGTCTTGCCGTAATCAGTAGTCTTAAAAACGTACGGCGCCATATCACCAAAAGTGTGTCGATCAAACGCGGCGTAAGCGGTGCCCGGATTGAAGTTGCCAGCCTGGACCCAGTTCACCCACGAGTTCTTTGGCAAGCCTGGCACGTTGCCGACGACATTGGTCCAGGTCTTGCCGCCGTCACGCGTAAGTTGCAGGTTGCCATCGTCGGTACCGACCCAGATCAGCCCCTTCTGCTTTGGCGATTCGCTGATGGAATAAATGGTGGTATGCATTTCCGCCGACGAATTGTCCACCGTCACGCCTCCGGATTGCTCTTGCTTTTGCTTTTGCGGATCGTTGGTAGTCAGGTCAGGCGAAATGCGATCCCATGTCTGCCCGTGGTCCCGCGAGCGGAATAGAAATTGCGCGCCGATATAGATTGTTCCCTTTTCGTTAGGCGAAAGTGCGATCGGTGTATTCCAGTTGAACCGGAGCTTCTCATTGTAATTCGGCTGCGGCTTGATGTTGCGAGCCGCATGCGTGTTGCGATTGACGCGGCCAATCTCGCCGCCCTGATATTCGGCGTAGATGTAGTCAGGATCGGCTGGGTCCTCGAACATCCAAAACCCGTCGCCATTGAACATGTTTTCCCAACGATGATTAGTGATGCCGCCTGGGTACTCCGAGTCACCTACCCACGAGCTGTTGTCCTGTAATCCGCCATACACCTGGTAAGGATCTTTTTTGTCCAGGCTCACATGATAGAACTGCGACACTGGCAGGTTTTCTCCTTTCCACCATTTGCTGCCGCCGTTGTACGAGTACCACATCCCGCCATCGTCTCCTGCGAATACAACTTGTGAGTTCGTCGGATCGATCCAGACATCGTGCGCGTCACCGTGTGCGCCTTGGAATCCACCCACCACCGCAAAGCTCTTTCCGCCGTCCTCGCTAACAATCAGCGAGCCGTCCGGTTTAAACAGCCGGTCTGGATTCTTGGGATCAACAATCAAATTCGCGAAGTAGAACGGACGCCACACCATCCACTGGCTCTTGTCCCGTTTCTCCCACGTCGCGCCACCGTCGTCCGAAACAAACAACGCGCTCTCCGGCGATTCCACAAATGCGTAAACACGTTGCGGTTTTGAGGGCGCAATCGTCACCGCCAGGCGTCCATACGGTTTCTTGGGGAAACCTTTATTGGCCTGATCCGTAATCTCCGTCCAGGTGTTGCCGCCATCGGTCGAACGGAACAAACCGCTGGCTGAAGGCGCCATTGGAACTGCGCCGCCCGATCGGTATTCCCAGCCTTTGCGTCTGAAATCCCACATCGCAGCAAACATGGTGTCGGGATTGCTCGGGTCGATATCCACATCGGTGCAGCCGGTCGAAAGATTTCCGCCTTTCAAGACTATCTGCCACGTCTTGCCGCCATCGGTCGTTTTGTACAAGCCGCGATCGGGCGAATCGCTCCACAACGAGCCGGGAACTGCGACGAAAATCGTGTCGCTGTTTCTTGGATCGATGGCTATCCGCGCGATACGTTCCGATTTGTCCAAGCCAGAACGCGACCACGTTTCGCCGCCATCGGTTGACTTGTAAATTCCATCGCCAATAGACACGCTGTTGCGCGTCCACGACTCACCGGTACCGACCCACACGTTTTTCGAATTCTTCGGGTCAAGCGCGATGGCGCCGATCGATTGCACAGGTTGTTCGTCAAATAACGGGCGATACCGCGTTCCGCCGTCGTCGGACTTCCAAACGCCGCCACTGGCCGAACCCACAAAAAGCGTAATCTTGCCCGATGGCTCGTGGGCTCCGGCAATGCACGAGATGCGTCCGCTCATTGCGGCCGACCCGATGTTGCGCGCTCCGAGCCCTGAAATGCTCGCCGAAGTAAATGGAGCGTCAGTTGCGTAGAGAGGAATGGCGCAAAGAAAAAGCGACGCGAGAACGCATCGCATTCCAACAAAACTGCGTGCGAAATTCATAGAGGTGTTAATTCGGTTTTGCGGAAGCTCCGGAAGTGGACGATCGGCCTTACGTCGCCTTTGGTGATTCAATATTCTCATCGATTAATCAGCGCTTTGGTTCAGGGACAGTTATTTGACCGGGGAAATGAAAGATCGTGTCATCCACCGGCACATTGGCTTCGAGCTTATCAACCACGATCGTTTGCTTCTCCGACGAGCCCTTGCTTCCGACCTCAATTGATGTCGGAACAAATACGTCGCCGGCTTTTTCATAATCGCCAAGGTCCATCTCGACTTCTTCATGCGCGCCGTGCCGCACTCTTTGGGTCACGATTCGGATCTCAAGAAAGTGATCGGGATCCAAATAGACAAAACTGATGTCGCCGTTCTTTCGAACCACTTTAAGTTTGTGCGCGGGCGTTCCGTCGACGTCCTCAGTTCCAAGATACTCGATGGTGCTGCCTTTTGCCTTCCAATCGGTCAAAGGACCGCCCATCTCCGTATCTTCCACTAGTGCTTTAACGTCGTCGGCGGACATCCGCTCCGGATCTTTGCGCCCAAAAAATGGCGACACCTTCCATCCTTCCTTGCCGTCATACGCCTCGATTTGCGTCATGCCCTGAAGCGAAGCCTCAGTACGTGCTTGATCGGGGCGCTTCTTTGTTTGCAGAAAGCCAAGCTCGATCAGGCCTTGCACAGGGACCAGCAGCTTACCACTTGAGCGCAGCGTCTGGAGGTTGTTCAGCGCGGCCGCGCCGCCCTTGGCCTCGATGTTCTTGGCGACCAGTTCATCCACGGTCGGCTGACTTTTGTCCTGTGCGAAGAGTGCTGATGCAAAAAGCACCGCCGAAATGGAAGGGATTAGGAAATGGAAAGACATATCAATTTTTCAGTTCATGTGAGACACCGCAACACGTCTAATATTCAAAGAAAGGGCACGCCAGCATTCTTCAAATCCTCTTTGGAAAAGGATGCATCCAGAGTCCAATTTGGATTCAAAAATCATTGGAATAATCACTCGGCTCGCAGCGCCTGGATCGGATCAACCTGTGTGGCTCGCCGCGCCGGGACCAGACATGCAATCAGGGCGATCGCCGCGAGTAATACCGTTGAAGCGGCTAGCAGCGCCGGGTTGCGCGCCGAAACTTCGTAAAGCTGCGATGTTAGCAAGCGGCCAAGCGCGAATGCCGATGCAATTCCGATGGCCAGCCCAATGATCACCGGTCTCATCCCCTGGCTCACAATCAAGCGAAGCACGTCGCGGGTTTGAGCGCCGAGCGCCATGCGCACGCCGATTTCGCCGGTGCGTTGCTCGACGCTGTACGCGACCGCGCCGTAAATTCCAACGGTCGCGAGGAGGAGCGCGACCCCGGCGAATACGCCTAACAACACCATCATCAGCCTGGCCTGGCCAAGTGCCTGCGCCATGATCTCGCTGAATGGCTGCGGGAAGATTAGAGCAAGGCTCGGATCGATTCCGCGCAACGCCGTTTTCACTGAGCGTGTGATCGTTTCCGTCGAAACCGGACTGCGCACCACGATTTTGAGGAACGGCCAACTCTCCTGCGCGAACGGCCGATAAAATTCCATGTTGTTCGCCTGATTCAATTGCACCGAGCGCACATCGCCGACGACGCCGACAATCTCGACCGGCACGCTGCCGTTCGTGATGAGCAACGTTTTGCCGATCGGATTCTCGTCACCAAATACCGTCTTCGCGCCCGCTTTGCTGATGATGATTACGTTCGGATGATCCATCACGTCCTGTTCGTTAAAATCCCGGCCCGCGATCAACGGAATGCCCGCAGCGCGGAACCATCCCGGCATGATCTCGTTCGACGGCGCGCCTTTTCGCTCGGCAACCGGAGGCACGTTGCCTTCAGGCCGCGTATAGAGAGTCACGCTTGGGCCGCCGAAGAGCGGGAAAGTGCTGCTCAACATCACGTCTTCGAATCCCGGAGTCGTGCGCAACGCCGTTTGCAATTGTTCGGCAAACCGAGCCCGGCTCGCCTGGTCGGGATATTGCGCCTGCGACAGGGCTGTAACTCCGATCCAGAGTTTGTCCGTTTTGAAACCCGGATCCTGCTGGCTCAGGCGCACGAAACTCGTGATGAGCAACGACGCTCCCGCGAGCAGCGTGACCGAGAGCGCAACCTGCACGCCCACGAGAATTTTTCGGAACCGCTGTTGGCGCACACCGACTTGCGTGCCGCGGCCGCCTTCCTTGAGCGCGCCGACAATATCGGCACGCGAGCTTTGCAACGCCGGATAAAGTCCCATCGCGAATCCCGTCACGAGCGAAAGCCCAATCGTAAACAGGAGCACCGGGACCAAGAGCGCACTCGCGTTTCCCTGTTCGATCGGGAGAAAGTTCGCCGCCAATTTCGGGACGAGCGGAACCAATTGCCACGCAAGGACCGCGCCGAAAATTCCCGCCAACAGACTCATGAGCACGCTTTCGAAAACAAAAAGTCGCAGGACGCTGCCGCGCGTCGCGCCCAACGCCAGCCGGAGCGAAATCTCGCGCCGCCGTCCGCTGAAGCGCACCAGAAGAAGATTCGCCACGTTGCTGCACGCGATGAGCAAAACGAACCCGACCGCCGTTAACAGAGTCGCGAACCCGGGCCGCAAATTCTCCGTCACATCTTCCGGAAGGATCTTGATGACGTTGCGATATTGCGCGTCCATCTTCTCCGGAAATTGCGAGGCATAACTATTCTCGATCGTACCCAGCGCCGCCTTCGCCTGGTCAAGTGTGACGCCCGGCTTCAGGCGCCCGATCACGCGCAGGAACGTCGAGCCGCGCATCATTCGCTCATGCGAGAAACCCGGGATCACCATCGGCTTCGTCGTCCAGATATCTGCATTTGGTGTCCCCGTCCAGGAGACCGGCAGGTTTGCCATCACACCCACGATCGTGTGCGTCACGCCATCGAGCACGATCGTTTTCCCGATGACATCCTGAGTGCCGGCAAACCGCGCTTTCCAAAAGCGGTCTGTGATAATGGCCACATCCGCGCCTTCTTCTTCCTGCCGCAGAAAAGTTCGTCCCTTGATGGGCCGCACTCCGAGCACGTCGAACCAGTTCGCCGTCACTTTGAAAATCGGCACCGATAACGGATCGCCCAGTCCCGTCACTGTCGCCGCCTGTTGATTCTCCGCCGCAAACCCCGAGAACATCGTCTGCGCGTCGCGATAAAGCATGAAGCGCGGCGCCGACATCTGGAACTCATCCGTCCGGTCTTTCCCCCTGGTCAGGATATGCAAGACCCGCTTCGGTTCCTGGAACGGCAGGCCTTTCAAAAACAGATCGTTGATCAGCGAAAAGATCGCGGTGTTCAGTCCAATCCCAAGCGCGAGGGTGATCACGGCGATCGCAGTGAACGCCGGAGATTGTCGAAGTTTACGAAAGGCGAAGCGAATGTCGTCCATAGTGCGAATTATTCTGTTCGCAATGCCTGGATCGGATCAACGTGTGCGGCGCGCCGCGCCGGGACCAGACATGCAATCAGGGCAATCGCTGCGAGCAAAACCGTTGAGCCCGCAAGCAGCGCCGGATTGCGCGCCGAAACTTCGTAAAGCTGCGATGTCAGCAAACGGCCAAGGGCGAACGCTGACACAATTCCGATAACCAACCCGATAACGACCGGTTTCATCCCTTGGTTCACAATCAAGCGCAAGACGTCGCGGGCTTGCGCGCCGAGCGCCATACGCACTCCGATCTCGCCAGTACGTTGTTCGACCGTGTATGCCACTGCGCCATAGATCCCGATTGCTGCGAGCAACAAAGCAACGCCGGCAAAAATTCCTAATAGCCAGGTCATCAGCCGTGTCTGCCCCAGAGCTTGTGCGATGATTTTGTCCATCGATTGCGGCAGCGCGATTGCGAGACCGGGATCAACGCTCGCAATCGTTGAGCGCACCAATTTTGTGACGGCGTCCTCCCTCAAATTGCTGCGCACCACAATCGTCGGGAATGGAAAGTTTTCCTGCGCCCACGGACGATAAAATTCCATGTCGTCAGCCTCGTTGACCTTTCGCGAGCGAACGTCACCGACCATGCCGACGATCTCGCACGGTGTGCCGAAACTCGTGACCAAGAGCGTTTTGCCGATCGGATTTTCGCTGCCAAAAACCTTTTTCGCCCCTGACTGACTGATGAGAACGACGTTCTGATGATCAGCGGTATCGTGCTCATCGAAATCGCGCCCTGCCAGAACAGGAATACCCCAGGTTTTGAAATAACCTGGCGAAACGTCGTGGCTTGGGGCCGTCGCCCGCTTGTCTATCGGCAACACCTCACCATCAGCGCGCGAATAAAGCGTCGCGTTGCCGCCCAGCAGCGGAATATCACCGCTGATGGTAACATCTTGAAAACCTGGAACCGCTCGCAACGAGGAAAGCAAATGCTCTACAAAACGCTGCCGCGTCTCGAGATCAGAGTATTGCGTTGTCGGTAAAGTGACGAAGCCAATCCAAACATTTCTGTACTGGTAACCAACGTTCTGTTGATTCAGACGCACAAAACTCGCAATCAACAATGCGGCACCGGCAAGCAACGTCACCGAGAGCGCGACTTGCGCGCCCACCAGGATTTTTCGGAAGCGCTGTTGTCTCACGCTACCGCTCACGCCGCGGCCGCCTTCCTTAAGCCCATCTACCAGATCGGCACGCGAGCTTTGAAGCGCAGGATAGATTCCCATCAGCAGACCGGTCACAATGGACAGAGCAACTGTGAGGCCGAGCACGGGAAAAGAGAGGTTAACGCGTACGTTGGGATCGAACGGCAAAAAATTCGCGGCCATTTTCGGGACGAGCGGGACCAACTGCCAGGCCAGCACGGCGCCGACGATTCCAGCGAGAAGACTCACGAGCAAACTCTCAAATACGAACAGCCGTACGATGCCAGTCCGAGATGCGCCAATCGCCATTCGCAACGCGATCTCACGACGGCGGCCGCTGAACCGGACCAACAACAGATTTGCAACATTGCTGCACGCGATGAGCAAGACGAAAGCCACCGCGGCGAACAGTGTCGCAAACGCAGGGCGCAAATTCCCGCTCACATCCTCTGGAAGCGTCTTCAGCGTCGTAACTAACGCGGTATCGATCTTCCCCGTATATTCGGCGCGATAGCTTTGATCCAGCGCAGCCAACGCGGCTCGCGCTTGTTCTACCGTCCTTCCCGGCTTCAAACGGCCCAGGACGCGCAAAAAAGTGGTGCCACGCATCATTCGCTCGTACGTGAAACCCGGAATCACGTACGGTTTGGTTGTCCAGACCTCGGCATTCGGACCGACCCAGGCAAATGGCAGATTCGGCAACACGCCAACAATCGTGTGCGCCACGCCGTCGAGGGTGATGCTGCGGCCAATGACGTTTGGATCTCCGCCCATTCGCTTCTGCCAGAAATTTTCGGTGACCAATGCCACATCAGCGCCTTGCTCTTCGTTAGGCAAAAAGTTGCGGCCACGAATCGGACGCAAACCGAGGACGTCGAAATAATTAGACGTCACTCTACCCCCGAACAATTGCACCGCGTCGCCAAGTCCCGTCAACGTGAACGCAAACACGTTTTCGGCAGCGAGATCCTCGCACATTGTCTGGCCAGCGCGATAATGTTGAAACCGCGGTAGAGACAGAGGAAGGTCGATCAGCTTGCGATCCGGCGCGTTGGAAAGAAAATGTACAACGCCCCGCGGTTCTTTAAACGAAAGACTCCGTAGGAACAGATCGTTTATTAAACTGAAGATCGCTGTGTTCGCACCGATGGCCAGAGCAAGCGTAACCACGGCCATGATGGTGAATCCCGGCGTTTTAGCCAGCGTCCGGAGTGCGTATTTGAAGTCGGATATCATGAGGATCTCTCGGGATTAGATTGCAGGTGAGAGCTCATTCGGCGCGAAGTGCAATGACAGGATCAACACGCGCGGCGCGGCGCGCCGGCAGCCAGCAGGCGATCATCACCGCAATGCCGAGCACCATCGCTGCGCAGATGCACGCGATCAGATTTGGCGCCGGCATTTCGGCCCATTGATTTTTGACCAGGCGTACCACTCCGTAAGTCGCGAGCGCGCCGATGGTGAAGCCTAACGAAAGCAATACCGCGCCTTGTTGTGCAACGAGCTGAATGATCTGACGCGCGGTCGCGCCGAGCGCACTGCGGATGCCGAATTCACGTTCGCGTCTCGCGACCTGGAGCGCGAGCAGTCCATACAAACCCACGGCAGCGAGCACAAGCCCGACAAGTCCGAACGATGAGACGAGAACAAATATGAATCGCTCCGTAGTGCGTGCGCGCGCTGCGGCGTCCTGGAGCAAAACAAAATTATATGCGGCGAGATTTGCATTCACGCGGGCCAGCGCCGCACGAATTGCCTGCTCGTTCACCGAGCGCCCATCGGTGTGCAGAACAAAGGTGATGTCCTCCGGAGGCGCCGTCGCATGCACGAGCATCTGTGCCAGTGGCCGCGCGATCATGCCGAGCACTTCGCCGTCGCGCGGGTCGGCAATTGCTTTCATGTCGCCGACGACGCCGACAATTGTGAACCATGGGCGAGTTCCATCCAGGCGGCCCCAGCGAATGCGTTTGCCAATCGGCGAATCGTTAGGCCAAAAGCGTTTCGCCATACTTTGGCTGACAATGCAAACGAGCGGTGCGTCGGCAGTATCGCTCAAGTTGAAATCCCGGCCTTGCAGGATCGGCTGCCCGATACTCTGGAAATACCCGGGAACGGGCAGGCGCGAGTACGCCGTGTAGACGCCACGCGGCTCCGGCGCGGGTGCGCCCTCGGCGTTGAATAGCATCAACGTCCACGACGCGTCCATCGGCGACGGCGATACAACGGTAGCGGATTTGACTCCGGGCACTTGCTGCAGTTGCGCGAGCGAAGTTTCGAGCGCGTGCTGTTTCGCAGCGGCAGTGGGAAAGAATTCATCGGGAACTGCGACGCTAAAGGCGAGGCGACCTGTCGTCTCGAAACCCCATGGCTCCTCGATCAGCTTCCGGAAATATTGCGTCGCGGTGACGCTTGCTGTCAGAAGCGCAGCGGCAATCGCGAGCTCGATGACTACGAATGAACCGAGCAATCTGCGCGCACTGCGGTCGAGTGTGGCGCCGCGTGATGTGACGCTCATTGCGCCGCGCAAATCTGTGCGCGCCGCACGCAGCGCGGGTAACAAGCCAAAACCCAGACCGACCAGCGCCATTACACCAGCAGCGAAAGCGAACACGGGCAGATCGAGCCTGGCCGCGTAGTCGAATTCGCGCATCGCGCTACCTGTTGCGTCCGCGCCTTCGGGGCTTAGCGCGAAGAGCATGGGCGTGATCCAGAATGCGATCAGCAAACCAAGCGCGGTTCCGACCAAAGCGAGCAAAAGGGCCTGGATGAGTTGTTGCCTGACAAGTTGTCGCCTGCTTGCCCCGAGCGCAGCGCGCAACGCAAATTCCCCTTCCCGTTCGATTACGCGGGCAAGCAGCAGACCAGCGAAATTCGCCGCCGCGATTAACAGCGCACAGACCGCGGCCCCGACGATGACCAAAATTTTCGGCCGTAAATCCATCACGAAACTTTCGCGCAACGGCGCGATGTACGCGGCACGCGCGTTCGCCGGATTCGGGTCGTCGCGATTAATCCTAGCGCACATGCGCTTCACGGCTTCTTCCGCTTTCACCGGCGTACTGCCGGGGCGCAGTCGCGCGACGCCATACAGATAATGATTATTGATCGTCGCCGGATTGTCGGGCTCAAGCGCAAGCGGTAACCACAAACCCGCGCGATACGGATGCCGGAATGCTTTCGGCATCACGCCGACGATGGTCCGTGGCGTTCCATCGATCACGATCGTGCTGCCGAGCACGTCACGGCGTGAATTCAGCGTGTTGCGCCAGAAGTCGTCGCTGATGATGACGACATTTGCTGCTTTGTCTGTCGCCTCTTCCGTTGTGAAGTTGCGGCCTTGCGAGGGCGGTAATCCGAGGACACTGAAAAAGTTGTACGTGACACTGGCGGCGGCAACAGTTTGCGCCGGCGAACCGGGCTTCACACTTATGACTGAAACGCCGCCGGTTCCACCGGCAACGTCTTCGAAAATATCGCGCCCAAACTCCCGAAACCGCGCGGTCGTGCGGTCGCTCAGATTTAATGTTCCCGACCGCGCGCCATTATCATCCAGAGCTTCGTAAATTCTAACGAGTCGTTCCGCATTGGGGAAGGGCAACGGGCGCAGGAGCACGCCTTCGACGACGGAAAAAATAGCGGTGTTCGCTCCGATACCAAGCGCGAGCGTCAAGACAGCAACGAGCGTGAACCCTGGCGACGTCCGTAACTGGCGCATGGCGAACTTCAGATCGTTCATATCATTCGGCTCGTAGTGCTTGGATCGGGTCGACGAGTGTGGCGCGGCGAGCCGGGAGCAAACATGCAACCAACGCTGTCGTCGCCAGCAAAAGCGTTGAGCCGACCAGCAGGGCCGGATTGTGCGCCGAAACCTGATAAAGCTGCGAAGCAATTAAACGGCCGAGCGCGAAAGCCGATCCAATTCCAACGCCTAGCCCGATGAGCACCGGTTTCATTCCCTGGTTCACAACCAGGCGCAATACGTCGCGTGTTTGCGCGCCAAGCGCCATGCGCACGCCAATTTCGCCGGTGCGTTGCTCGACGGTATACGCAACCGCGCCATAGATTCCGATGCTGGCGAGGAGCAACGCAACACCGGCGAAAATTCCGAGCAACCACATCATCAAACGCGCCTGGCCAAGCGCTTTCGCGACGACCGCGTCCATGGTTTGCGGCACTGCAATCGCCAGACCTGGATTCACTTTCGTGAGCGCGGATTGCACTAGCTTGGTCACCGCATCCGCTTTTAGATTGGTGCGGACGGTGATATTAACGTATGGAAAATTATATTGCGCCCACGGCCGATAAAATTCCATGCCCGGAGCCTCGGCCAATTGTACTGACCGCACATCGCCGACAATTCCGATAATTTTCCACTGCGCATAGGCTAAGAACAAAGTCTTTCCGATTGGATTCTCACCTGGGAAAACTTGTTTCGCACCGGCCTGACTGATCAGACAAACTTTCTGTCCCTCTGCGGTGTCGTGTTCATTGAAGTCACGGCCAGCCAGGAGCGGCACTCCCCAGGTCTTGAAATATCCGGGTGTAACCTCGTGACCAGGCACGATCTCACGCTTCTCGACTGGCGGAACGTCACGATCACCTCGCGCATAAAGATAACGACTGAAGCCGACCAAAGGAATATCGCCGCTGATGGTCGCGCTTTCGAGACCCGGAACACTGCGCAACCCACGGAGTATTTGTTCAACGAAACGTTGACGCGACGGACGGTCTGGGTACTGCCAGGTCGGCAGTGTAATCGCACCCGTCCAAAGATCCTGCTGACGGAATCCAAGGTTCTGCTGACTCAAGCGGATAAAACTCGTGATGAGCAGCGCCGCGCCGGCTAACAGCGTGACCGACAACGCGACTTGCGCGCCGACAAGGATTTTGCGGAAGCGCTGTTGCCTTGCACTGCCGCTCGTGCCGCGGCCGCCTTCTTTCAACGCATCAACCAAATCGGCGTGCGAACGCTGAAGCGCCGGATAAATTCCCATCAAGAGACCAGTCAAGATCGACAATCCAATCGTGAACGCGAGCACTGGTACCGACAAGCTCGTTGCGTCGTGCGCTTCCAACGGCAGAAAATTGGAGGCTATTCGCGGAACCAGCGGCACCAATTGCCACGCGACGAAAGCGCCGAGCAGGCCTGCGGTTACGCTGACGAGTAAACTTTCGAAAACGAATAGCCTCACGATACTGTTTCGCGACGCGCCGACGGCCATTCGCAGCGCGATCTCGCGCCGGCGTCCACTGAAACGAACAAGCAATAGATTGGCGACGTTGCTGCACGCGATCAGCAAAACGAAACTTACCGCGGCGAAAAGGGTCGCGAAGCCCGCGCGGAAATTCCGGGTCACGTCTTCCGGCAGAGTCCGTAGCGTCGTGACGAATTCGCTGTCAATGTTGTTTGGATATTGGGCACGATAACTCTCTTCCAACGATCGCAACGCGGCGCGCGCCTGTTGAACGGTCGCCCCTGGTTTCAATCGTCCGAGCCCGCGCAGAAAAAAAGAGCCGCGCATCAGTTGCTCATGAGTAAAGCCCGGAAGCTGAAAAGGTTTCGTCGTCCAAACTTCGGCGACTGGGTTCGCTCCAAACCAGGGCGCCGGCATATTTGGCAGAACGCCAACGATCGTGTGCGGCGTTCCGTCGAGGGTAACGCTTCGCCCAATCACGTTCGGATCGCCTCCGAGGCGTCCCTGCCAGAAATTTCTTGTCACCAGGGCAACGTCGGAGCTTTCCTCTTCTTCTGGCAGAAAATTGCGGCCAAGAATTGGGCGAACACCCAGCACATCGAAATAGTTGAAGGTTACTCTCCCGCCAAAAATTTGGACAGGCTCGCCAAGCCCGGTCAGCGTGAACGGAGAAGAATTCTGGGCGGCGGAATTCTCGGCGGCGAAACCGTCAAAAATCTTCTGACCGTCCCGATAAAGTTGGTAACGCGGGGCCGATATTCCGACGTCTGCTAAATTGCGCTCCTTGTCGCCACTGTCGAGGTGAATAATACGCGCCGGTTCCTTAAACGGCAGCCCGCGCAGAAACAAATCGTTGATTAGACTAAAGATCGTCGTGTTCAGCGCAATGCCGAGCGCAAGGGTCAGGACAGCAACGAACGTGAAACCCGGCGATTTGCGAAGCTGGCGAAAGGCGAATTTAAGGTCGTTCATTGGTTAGAGTCATCATTCGGCACGGAGGGCAATAACAGGATCAACGCGCGCGGCGCGGCGGGCCGGCAGCCAACAAGCGAGAAACGCAACGCCGGCAATAAGCGTCGCAATTGAAGCGAAAGTGATCGGATCCCACGCAGCGACGCCGTAAAGCAGACTGCTCAGGAAATGCGTTGCCATAAATGCGCCGAGCAGTCCGATCGCGATGCTGATCGCGACCAGCAGCATGGCCTGACCAACGATTAATTGGAAAATGTTCGACTGCGCCGCGCCAAGTGCGATCCGAATTCCGATTTCGTTTGTGCGTTGCGAAACGGAATACGCGAGCACGCCGTAAATTCCAATCGCCGTGAGAAACAGCGCAGTTCCTGCGAAGATCGATAACAGCAAGGCGTTGAAGCGCGGCTTGGCCAGGTTTCGTGACATGTATTCGTCAAAAACACGAACCTGAGTGAGAGGAACATCGCGATCGAGCAAGGCGAGTTGATCACGCACTGTGGCGGTCAGCGTGGCAGGATCAGAAAGGCTTGTGCGCGCTACGATCCAGATAAATCTAATCGGAACTTGCGTGGCCGGCACGTACATCTCCGGCGTGAAATCCGTCTGAAGTGAAAGATATCTGACGTTCCCGACGACACCCACGATCTCACGCATCCTGGGCTTCTCATCGCCGACGCTCCACCCAGGCTCAATGCGTTTGCCGATCACATTTTGTCCCGGAAAAAATTTCTGCGCGAAACGCTCATTCACTATGACAACCGGAAGCGAATCAAATTTGTCTGTTTCCCTGAAAACTCTGCCCTGCAAGAGCGGGATACCCATTGTTTCAAAATAATCCACCCCGGTGATGCGAATGGGAGCGTCGTTCCGTTGTCCTTCCGGCAGTGGATGCTCTTCCATGTCGAAATCCGTTGTCATATGGCTGCTAGTCAGCGGCAAAGGCAGAATGATGCTGGCGGAATTGATTCCAGGAACGCCTCGGATTTTGGAGAGTAATTGATCGAAAAACGCGTTTACTTTGGCCGGTTGGGGATACGACGCGTCCGGCAAATTGATGCGCGCGGTAAAAAGATTTTCGGTGCGCAAACCGGTCTGGACGCGACCAAGCCGTGCGAATGTTTGAATCAATAAACCGGCGCAAACCAGCAGTATCAGGGCGAGCGCGATCTCGCCCATTACAAGGCCATTACGGAGACGAAGTTTGTGTTCGCCTCCGGTGCCGGTTCGCGCACCTGTCTTGAGTGCGCTGTTAAGATCAACATGTGACGCGTGCCAAGCCGGCACCAACCCGAAAACAACGCCGGTAGCGATGGAAATGAATAAAGTGAAAACCAGAACGGCGCCATCAAGTTGGATCGCGCTGATGCGCGGAATGTTTTGAGGCACAGTCACGACCAGCGCCTCAGTTCCCCATTTTGCGATCAACAGACCGAGCAAGCCGCCAATTCCGGCAAGTAACAAACTTTCCGTAAGCAATTGACGAATGATTCTCCTGCGACTTGCGCCAAGCGCCGCGCGCAAAGCGATCTCCTTTCCGCGCACGGACGCGCGCGCCAGCATCAGATTCGCAACATTGGAGTTAGCGATAAGCAATACGCAAACAACCGCACCGAAGAGCACGAAAAGGGCCGTACGCACGTCACCAACCAGGTCATCGCGAAGCGGGACGACGGCGCCACCAAATTGAGTGTTCGTGTCCGGATATTGTTTTTCCAACGCAGCCGCGATCGTTCGTAGATCGGCGTCGGCCTGCGCCACGCTTACACCCGGCTTAAGTCGACCAAATCCCAAGAGCATGTGATTCCCGCGCTGTTCCGTGTTCGGTTTCGTTCCGTCTGCGTTCGCTGCGTCCTCCGCAGACGTGACGTACATTTCAGTGACTGGATTTTCGAAAGGAAATTGAAATCCGCGCGGCATAATTCCGATAACAGTGTAGGACTTCCCCTGTATGCGCAGTGTTCGGCCGATCGCGGTTTTATCGCCGTTAAAGAGCCGCATCCACAGATTGTGAGTGAGAATAACCTTGAATCCTCCCGGTCCACCTCCAGCTTGTTCATCTTCACGAACAAACGCTCTGCCGATCGCCGGCTTTACGCCGAGAACATCAAAGAATTCAGCACTGACTCTTAGCCCCTGAATATTTTGCGCACCTTGTTCGTTAACGAGCGCATAGCTGCCACCGCGATAAATCGACATGCGGTCGAACGTCCGGTTTTGATTTCGGAAATCGAAAAAATCCGGGTAAGAAAGGGAGTTAAACTGGTGGGATCTATCCGGCTCCCTCAGATTCGTGCTGCCGAAAGCAACGAGCCGATCTGGCGACGGAAATGGCAGTGGCTTTAGCAATACCGCATTGACCACGCTGAAGATCGCGGTGTTTGCACCGATCCCGAGAGCGAGTGTCAGGACGGCAACCAAACTGAACCCCGGCGATTTGCGAAGCTGGCGAAAAGCGAGTTTTAAATCATTCATGTTACTGGGTACGGAGTGCGATGATTGGATCCACCCGGGAAGCGCGGCGCGCCGGAATCCACGACGCGAAAAAAGTGACAGCGAAGAGAAGCGCGCCGACTGCGAGATAAATTCGCGGATCGATTCCTTTGACTTCGAAAAGTACAGTTTGGAGCGCGCGAGAAAGGATGACGGCGGCAAGCAGACCAATCGCGGAACCAATCACCAGCAACTGCATCCCATGCGAAAGCACGAGCGCGCGGATTTGGTTCGGCCGGGCGCCCAGCGCGAGACGAATACCGATTTCACGCACGCGTTTGAGCGTCGTGTAAGCGAGAAGCCCGTAGAGGCCGATGGTCGCAAGCGAAAGCGCGAGTCCAGCGAAGACGGAGAAAAGAAAACTGAGCAGGCGTTGGCTTCCCCAAGTTTCGTGCACGCGATCCGTCATTGGGCGCGCATCGAACACCGGTAGCGAGGAATCGATCGAAGTCAGGGCGTCGTGAATCGTGTGCTCGAGCGCCGGGGACGCCATTGTCGATCTTGCGAACAGCGTGAGGCTCGTTCGCTGGGCCTGGCCTAACGAACAGTAGATCACCGGCAGCGGGGCAATTTCATCGACCGCGTGAAAACGCATTTTCGCGACGACGCCAACGATCTCGCTCATGACCCAGCCTTCATTGTCGTTACCGGCGTCGACTCCGAGACGTTTGCCGATTGGATCTTCGCCCGGAAAATATTGTTCGGCCATCGCCTGGTCGATGATGATGACCCGCGGCGAATCCTTTGTGTCGCGCTCGTTGAACATGCGCCCGCGCAGCAGCGGCACTTTGAGCGTCTGAAAATAATTGCCGCCCACCACTTCGAGATCGCTGTTCAACATATCCGAAGGCGTCGGCCGCGCGTGCTCTTCGCGCCAAAAACCAGTTTGCCACCCACCCATGAGTGGACCGTTGGAACTGACGGCCGCGCTC